>JANQKU010000112.1 GCA_028280955.1 Opitutaceae bacterium | reverse complement strand
TAAGTGAAAAATAACCGACTGTTAGAACTGCGGCAACAGCCGCGGCAACGGGGGAGGTTTTTCGTGCGATGAGAAGGCTGAAACGTGTCCAACGGCTATACCAAGGTTGTTTTTGCACCAAAGCTGCCAATTGTTTGCGACGGAGTTCCTGCTCAAATGTATTCCAGAAAGCTGCTTCCGGCTTTTCTGATCGTTTAAACCGGAGCAATTGTTCGAGAGTGGGTTTTGGCGTTTTGTTATCTAGGGGCATACGTTTTATTTTAGATAATCATTTAAGAGGGCTTGTAACTCCTGTTTTGCATAGTGGAGCCTGGAACGTACAGTGCCTTCGGAGCATCCGACGACATCTGCAATTTCTTTATGGCTAAGCTGATCGATTTCAAAAAGGGTAACAACTGTCCTATGCTTGAAAGACAGTTTTTGGAGCGCTTCGTTCAATTTTTCCTGTAATTCGTTAATCAGGGTGCCTTTATCAGATTTAGTCGTAGCCACAAGTCCTTCGATAAATTCACCTGATTTGTCTTCTTCGGAGATTTTTTCGAAGCTAAAAAAGTGACGAAATCGGTTTTTCTTGAGGTGGGTTAGGGTAGAATTAACTGCTATACGATAGAGCCAGGTAAAAAAGCTGGATTTTCCTTTAAAGCGGGTGATTGACTTAAAGGCTTTAATAAAAGTGTCCTGTGTAAGGTCTGAAGCATCTTCCCTATTGGAGGTCAGGTTATAAATAACGGAATAAACGCGTTCCCGGTATTTGAGGATGAGTGGGTCAAAAGCGGCCACATCACCGGCCTGGACTTTCTGCACAGCAACCCAATCAGCGCTTGCTTCCTGTTGGCGTTCAGGAGCTACCGTGACGGTTTTATCAAATGACTTTGCGACATCCATTGTGCTAGAACTATGAGAACTGTAGGTAAGAATGCGATTCTATCAACTTAAATTATCGCTTCTTACCAAGACTGGAGCGCTCTTATTTGGTTCCGAAGTATATCAGCTATTTTGAGGAGTTGGTCGGTGGATGAAAGCTTTTTGAAGGGTTGCAGAGCTTTTGTTGCCAGGTTTATCTCTTTTTCAGTGATAGTGACTACATCTTCAAAGATACCTAGTTCGATCATCTGTTGAACGATTTGCTTTATAGCATTGGGGTCTCCTTTAAGAATATTTTGGTGAGTTTGGTTGGACTGTGTTTCGCCCACTCGTTCTGCAAACATTAGCAGAGGGAGGGTTTGCTTACCACTGGTGAGATCTGTTCCCAGGGTTTTACCGATGATGCTTTCTTCTCCCAAAAAATCGGTGAGGTCGTCATACATCTGATAGGCAGTGCCGAGATGTCGACCAAAGACACCGGCAGCATCAGCGTATTGAGACGAAGAATGCGTGAGTTTTGCCCCAAGATAGCAAGAAACAAAGAAAAGTTCGGCTGTTTTCAGATCAATAATACGGCGATAAGTTTCTACATTTTTGTTAAGATTCTTATCTCTAAGAGTTTGCATGATTTCTCCAGAACAGACCCTCCGAGTCGATTCCGAAACATGGCGGCAAACTTCATTGGTCGGAAAATAGGTGGCTAAATGAACTGCTTGAGAAAAAAGAGCATCTCCGAGTAGGACAGCGGTATCTGGTCCAAATTTTTTTGCGGCGGTGGTCCGATTGCGGCGTAACTCAGCCGCGTCCATGATGTCATCATGGACAAGTGTGGCTAAATGAACCATTTCTATAATACCGGCCAGTCGAACGAGATCGGGAGACACGGTCGAAATGTCCTTCCATCCACTGAAAAAAACGAGGGCAGAGCGTATGCGTTTTCCTCCGTTTTCGAGGCAGTATGAAGCGATTTTACGGATTTCCGGCTCAAACGAGAAAACCTGTTCAGCCAAGAATTGGTCAAGAGATTGAAAATGATCCTTGAGTGATAGAAAAAGTGTGGAGAGCTCGTTTGGAGTTTCCAGACCGTGTTTGAGGTTACTGCCGGCGACCATAATGAAAGAGTCAGGATTGATTAGCTATCTGGATATGGCGAACTAAAATGGTGTCGTTTCAATTCGTTACACCATAGGATTTTCAATTTTGCCATATCCGATTAGAGGATTTGGTACTGAAGCCCAATCTTTCGGCTAAATGATTCTCATTGCCGGGAGATCTTGATTGTCAATCAAACCAATCGGATGGTTTTCATCATTAATGACCATCAGGTCATCAATCTTATGCGTTTCGAAGGTTTTGACGGCATCGGCTACCAGAGAGTCGGCTGTTATGGTCACAGGATTGCATGTCATAAACTCTTTAACGGGATGAGTTAAGAAATCTGGGCTGCTCAATGCACTCCGGCGAAAATCACCATCAGTGAGAATACCAGTGAGTTCATTTGTTTGTGGATGGGTTAGCGCGATGCTGCCTGCTCGGGCGTTGGTCATGGCAAGAATCGCCTCTTGTAGAGAACTGGTATCGGGCAGATGAGGAAATCGATCACCGGTACGCATAATATCTGTCACCTTTAGTAGATTTCGTCCCAGGTTTCCTGCTGGATGAAAGCGGGCAAAATCTTCACGAGTTAGCCCACGAATTTCTAGCAAGACCATAGCTAGAGCATCGCCTAGCGCCATTGCTGCGGTTGTGCTGGCAGTAGGAGCCAGAGCTAGGGGGCAAGCCTCTTGAGGAACCTGATAGAGGAGTGTTTGATCACAGTATTCTGCTAATTTTGATTTGGATTGTGAAGTCAGGGCGACAGTTGAAACCCCGAAACGTTTGAGCAATGGAATCAGATGGATGAGTTCATCTGCTTGACCACTGTTGCTAAGCAGTATCGCCAAGTCATTTTCTGCGCAGAGCCCGAGGTCTCCGTGGAGAGCTCTTACAGGGTCCAGAAAGCAGGAGGGTGCGCCAATACTATTAAATGTGCCAACCAGCTTTTCACAGACATGAGCGGATTTACCAATTCCTGAAAAGATGATTTTATGGTTTGCATTGAGAGTACGTTCTATTTTCAGAACAATATCGACAAAGGATTCATCGAGCGATGCCTGGGTAGCGTTGAGAGCATTTGCTTCTATGGTGATGCATTCTTTTGCGCGAACCAAAAGTTTAGACTGGTCTGGTGACATATTTATTTTTTTGGTTTTTTCTCGTTTGAGAATTAGTTTTAATTAAGTCTGTCACAATCTCTTTCTTAGCTTTGTGAAAATGCGTATCTTTTCTAAACTTTTGCAACCGGTTTTTATTATCGCAATAGTCCTCCTGTCTGCGGCCTGTGGGAAACAGAATGGCCTGCAAATTGATGCGGAAACCGATGAGCCTCATTTTCGTCGTGGCCAACAAATGGTTCGATCCGGACAGAACCAAGTGGCATTACAGGCTTTTCTTAAGGTAATTGAAAAAAGATCGGGAGAAGCGCCGGA
>JANQKU010000062.1 GCA_028280955.1 Opitutaceae bacterium | reverse complement strand
CTAGTGCGAAAATTGGCCTTGATGGGAGACGCGTTATCCCATGCGGTTTTGCCAGGTGTTGCTTTAGGGTTTTTGTGGAATATGACAAAGGATCCGGTTGCCATCTTTGTGGGAGCGACGGTGGCGGGTCTTTTGGGTACGGTGACGGTGAATCTGATCAAGGAAACAACAACGATCAAAGAAGATAGCGCTCTGGGAATGGTTCTAGCCGGATTTTATGGATTGGGAATTTGTCTTTTCACTATGATCCAGAATTTACCCTCAGGCAATAAAGCGGGAATCGACAAATATCTGTTCGGACAAGCGGCTGCGCTTTCATCGGGGGATATTACCTTAATGGGTTCCGTGATGTTGGTGGCATGCCTGCTGATTATCATTTTTTATAAAGAACTTCTGGCGACAAGTTTTGATGCGGGATTCGCGGCATCTACCGGTATTCCTGCTCAAGCTTTTCACTATCTGATTATGCTACTCCTGGCTTTTTCGGTGGTGGTGGCATTGCAGGCAGTGGGAGTTGTTCTGGTGTCAGCGATGCTGATCACGCCTGCGGCGACGGCTTACCTGTTAACTGACAGATTGCATCGTATGTTGCTCCTGGCTGCTTCCTTTGGGTTGTTAGCTGGTTTGTTGGGAGCGTTCTTTTCGTTTTTGGGGAAAAATCTACCCACCGGACCTTTTATGGTGCTGGGAGCCAGTATTGTTTTTTTCACAGCCTTTTTGCTGGCTCCTCGCTATGGTCTTTTGCCTCGATGGTGGAAGCGGTTTAACCGATCTAGACGTATTCAGATTGAAAACACATTGAAGACTTTTTATCAGGTCAGAGAAGCTGGTGGATTTGCAAAAGATGGGGTGACCTTAGATGCGTTGAGCAGTCGACGCAATGAATCGCTGCACGTGGTTCAAAAACAGGTGGAGAATCTCGTTCGGGATGGATTGGCTTCTTTTGAACAGAGCCCAGAGGGAAACCTTTCGTTGACACAAGAAAGTGTTGCTTACCTGACTCCCAGCGGGTGGCAGCGAGCCTGTGAAATCGTTCGCAATCATCGCCTTTGGGAGCTTTATTTGACCAATGCCGCAGAGTATGAGGCGGATCATGTGCATGATGATGCCGAAATCATTGAGCATATTCTCGGGGCGGAAACGGTCCGGTTGATTGAGCGGAAGTTGGATTTCCCTACGCGTGATCCTCACGGAAAATTAATCCCCAGCGCTGCCGATATGGGGGAAATCGAATCAGATGAGAAAGAAGAAGCCACAGGCTATTTTAGAAATACTTGAGCAGGCACGATGAACAGTTTTATACCACCTTTTGATTTTTATACCGTAATGATTGAACCGTGGGCGGTGGATGCGGAGACGAATATTTGGCTCCTGCTTATGGGTTTCTTTGTCTCCGCTGCCTGTGGCTTGATCGGAAAGTTTATTATCTTGCGGCGTCTTGCTCTGGTGGGAGATGCCATTAGTCACAGTTTGTTGCCGGGAATTGCGGTGGCTTTTCTTTTGATGGCTTCACGGGCAACCTTACCGATGTTTATGGGCGCTGTTGTTGCGGGTGTTTTGACAACAGTTTTGATCGAGTTCATCCATCGAAAATCCCGGGTAAAGCCGGATGCGGCCATCGGGATTGTTTTTTCAACGTTCTTTGCGATAGGAGTGATCATTATAACCGGCTTTGCCGATCATGTGGATTTGGACGCTGACTGTGTTCTCTATGGCGAGATCGCCTTTGTTCCTTTTATGGATCCGGTAGAACTGGGTGGAATGATGATCGGGCCTTTCCCGGTTGTCCGGATGGCGGTTGTTCTATTGGTTTTGATCGGATTGATCTTACTTTTTTACAAAGAGCTTCTGGTCACATCTTTTGATCCGGGATTGGCTGCATCTCTGGGTATAAAGAATTCAGTTTTTCACTACGGGTTAATGATCATACTTTCGTTGGTTATTGTCAGCTCGTTTGAATCAGTGGGGGCTATTCTGGTCATTGCCATGCTCATTTTTCCAGGAGCGACGGGATTGTTACTTTCCGATCGATTATCTGTCATCTTGTGGTTGGTCGCTGGGTTTTCTTTTTTGTATTCTTTGCTGGGGATACACTTGGCGACTTGGTTGAATTGTTCGATTGCTGGCGCCATGGTTGTTGTTGCCTTATTGCTTTTTATTGTTGTCTGGGTGTTTAGCCCGAAAAAAGGATTGCTTCGGAAGTGGCTTCGCGGTCGTTTGGAAGATCCTGTTTCTCCATCATTAACTGAATAGGATAATGGCAACCAGTACAGTCGAGGATTATATCAAACACATTTACCTGAAGGAGCAGGCCCTTGCAGAGGGGGCTTTGGTGTCGATGGGTGAATTAGCAGTGGCGCTTAATGTGGTGCCAGGGACTGCCACTACAATGATTAAGACTCTGGCAGAAGCTGAACTGGTTATCTATGAACCGCGTTCAGGGGTGCGACTTTCTGAGAGCGGTGAAAAACTGGCTCTGCATGTTTTGCGAAGGCATCGGTTGGTAGAGCTTTTTCTGGTGCAGACGCTGGGAATGGATTGGTCCGAAATTCATGAAGAAGCGGAGCAACTGGAACATGTTATTTCGGATCGATTACTGGAACGAATTGATGCTGTCCTGGGGCATCCCACGGTGGATCCCCATGGCGATCCGATTCCCAGTTCAGAAGGAGAAGTAAAGGAGCAGAAACTGGTTCCTCTTACGGATGTGACGGAAGGAACTTCGGTTGTTATTGGACGGATCTCCGATCAAGATGGGGACTTCCTTCAATTTGCAGAGCAATCGGGGCTAACTCCCGGGAGATCGGTTGTTTTAAGTGAACGTGATGCTCAATCGGGTGTTCTTGCTCTTAGGACAGAGGATGGCGCGACCATTACAATTGCCTTGGCAGCCGCGGAAAAAATTGAAGTAAAACGTAGTTTTCGTGTTCATATGATAAAATCGAACAGTTGATAGAATCTATTTTTTTCGAACTCCCTCTTTTGTCCCTTACCCGAAATTTTCCAGAAGTGGAATTTGCGACGATCGGCGGCATATATCTCAAAAATGAGACGGACTTGAGGTCGCAGTTACAGGGTGATTCTCTATGGGTAAAGAAATTGAGAATGCGTGGGCGATCGGGCTTTTATTTTATTTTGGAAAAAACGAAACAGTCTCGAGGTTCTTCACTGATGGTTGGGCAGATATGCCAGCGGCGAAGGATGCCTTCACGGGTCATTCCGGCTTTTTCCATCACACGTGCGGAAGCAGGGTTTTCGACATCACAGAATGCCCATGTCCGATAGATTTCAGGTTGGGCAAGAGCCCATTCAACGAGGTAGGAGAGAGCTTCGGGGATCAGGCCTTGTCCCCAGTAAGGTTTAGCCAGGACGTAACCAAAACCTGCAGAGAAGTTATCAATGTTCATATGGATGGAACCGATGGGAACGTCCGTCCCTTTTAAACAAAGCATATAAGGGAAGCTGGCATTGGTAGCCCAACTTCGAATGCAATTGAGAAAAAAATCCCGCAGAGGTTCGATTTCGGTATAGGGTTGCCAGATGAGGTAGCGGGTGACTTCACTGTCTTGGGCATAGGCTTCAAAGACAGGCTCGGCATCAGCAAGTCTGGGTATTCGCGCAAAAAGGCGGGTTGTTTCAAATTGTTTTGGAGGAGGCATCAATTCGGAGTTTAGACGTTACGATGGTGCTGCCGGAATTGATTTGGCGTGGTGCCAATCATTTGCTTGAAGGATTTATGGAAATTGGAAGGATCAGCAAAACCGCAGTTTTCGGCGATTTGAGGAATGGGAAGATTGCTGAAAAGGAGTAATTGTCTAGCTTGGGCTATACGGTACTTCTTTACCAATTGCCTAAAACTCAGTCCAAAGATTTCTTTGACGATGTGTCGCGCCCGTGAGGGAGAGGTTCCCAGTTCTTTGGCAAGATCTGAGAGTGAAATAGAACGGGCAAAGCGGCGACCGATTAGATTTTCAATCATCCATTTTCGATTTTTATGGGCCGGGGTCGTCGGCTTATTGGGGATGACGAGAGTTTCGAGGCGTCTGGCAAAAGCACACATGAGTTCTCTGATATCCTCATTTTTGTCCTGAGTGAAGCTGGGCAGGGAAGCATAGAGTGATTCTGATCTGAAGTCTTTGCGTAGACGTGCCATAGAGTCGAGTAATGGCATTTGGGTCTCGAGCTCTGTCGGCGAAATAAAGATACCTGCCATGGCAGCTCCGAGTAGTTCCTCACTTCCACGAATGGGGACGACATATTCAAGAACATTGGCTGGGCAACGCTTAAAGAAGCCATCGGGATTTGTTTCCACGTATTTTCGGAAAAGGTGAGAATGTTCGAATGTGCCGCAACATTCTGTGCTTTTGTTGATGTGTCGGCAAAAAGAGTTTCCGTGATAGGTTTTGCTTGGAGGCAGGTATTCTTTTAGTCGACCTGAGTAGTCATAAATACAGATCTCAGCGTTAAGAGCTCTCTCACAGGCACGAATCAGTTGGGCAATCTTTTCGGCTCTAGGCATTTTCTGTGGGAAAGAGATTGGGTGGTACATGATCCTAAATGAAGCTAGTTTTGTGATCTGATACAGAAATATAGCCGTTTTAACTATGAAGTCAATTTCGACTAAAATACTGAGTTAAGGCAGAAAAAATAGGTAAAATAAGCATAAAATGCTACTATTTGAGTGAAATAAGTCATATTTGAATGATGACAGAATCTGAAATATAGCCAGTTTAACTAGTGTATAAATTGGATATATCCTATATCATCCTGCTTTGTGAAAAAGATCCCGGAAGAGCATAAATACCTCATTGCGAATAGTGAGACGTATCCGAAAGACTTTCATTGTCCCAATCCGCGTGGGTGGTACCACTCTGTCGGAAATGTTGTGGCAACACCCGAAGGGCTTGTTGCGGTTTATCGCTTATCAGATTCCCACTGCGCTGTTTATTCTCATATTATGGTAGCCTACTCGGATGATGGAGGGAAGTCCTGGCATGGGCATCACTCGATCTCACACCGCAATGCCTGGTGGGATCATTGTATTTGGATTGCGCCTCAATTGAGTCGTTTGAGAGATGGTCGGCTGGTCGTTATCTGTGACCTTGGGCATCGGACAACCCACCATGGCTGGCCAATGTTAAGCCAATGGCAAAAACGTCCGCCGAGAGGGATGGCGAATTATTTGTTCTGGAGTGAGGATAATGGAAGGATCTGGAGCGATCCAATACAATGCGATAAGGTGGGGGGTGAGCCTGGCTATGTGATAGAGCTTTCGGATGGGACGTTAGTCTATACCCGGACAGATTCGGCCGAGAGTGATGCAATGGAAGATCCTCCTCTTCCCTGGGGAAATATTTACTACCGAAATACTGCAGTTTTTTCTGATGATGGAGGTAAAACCTGGGAACGGACTTCTATCATAACAGATGCGCCTTCCCAGGGAGATTGTGAAGTTGGTTTAGTAGAAATGGAACCAGGGCATCTTATGGCGATTACTCGAATCGGTTTTGGCGGAGGGCAATTTGGCCAACCGAGTCGTTTGGTTCATAGCTTTGACAACGGGCGCAGTTGGGAGGAACCATCACTAACTCCTTTGTATGCGCAAAGACCTGCGGTTCATAAATTGCAGTCAGGTAAGTTGATGGTCACCTATCGGAACCGCTGGGGAACTCCCGCCAGTTATGCGTTTGTCTGGGATCCTAACGAGACATTGAAGTACGAACCGACTTCTTTTATTTGGGATGAGGATAGATGCCGCATAGAAGGAGAGGAGATGGTGCTGCAAACGGATGAAGGAGAGGAAAATCAGGTGATGTTTTCCTTATATCCTGCTATTGATCGCCGATCGCGAGTTGAAGTCGAAGCAGAGGTTCGATTGGATGCTGGGGAAACAGCGGGATGTGTCCTCTATACCGGATGCTTCATTCGGCTTACTTCAGAAGGAATACTTTTGCCAGACAATTCGGGAGAAGACAATGAGGTAGATGCAACGGGAAAAGCGTTGAAGGGAGGAATGGAGAGGGTTAACCAAGAGTGCATCCCGGTCGATACAACGGAATGGCATCGTTATCAATTTGTGCGTGAAGGGGGCAAGCTCAGTTGTTTTGTGGATGGGGAACTGGCGCTGAAGCGATCGATCAAAGGGCTGGAATCCCGCCTGGTCCGATTTGGCAGTGAGTCCAGAGGGGTTTCGAGGTGGAAATCCGTAAAGGCTATGATTGAGAATCCAGATGACTACTCGATTCATTGGGACTGGAAAACCTCAATGGGCTACCCGGATCAATTTCGGCGAGACCGTATGGTGGTTCTTGATTATACGGGTGATTCAGGCTACAGCAATTGGGATCAGGCAGAAGATGGAACCATTGTCATCGTTGACTACACCAATGATGATTTCAGAAATGCCGGATGGGAAAAAGGTGTGCAGCCGGTTCTGAAAGCTTATTTGGCGAAAGAAGAAGATCTCAGCTAATACGATTCTATAAACGAAAAAACCTTATCGACGATGAGGTTTTTCAAATTTTAACTAAAAACGCTTTTATAAAAGAGAATATACCATTGTGTGAGGGTGATTAGAAAACAACGTAGCCCCGCCAGTCATATTCGCATCGAACTCTCGCTCGAGCGTATTGAGGCGTTTTAGCTTTCCTTTCCTGCCGACGATTTTATGCGGGAATGCCGGCAGATACTGGTTCACCTTTTGGGATGTGTCATCGTTTGTCTTATTGAGATTACGAGATGAGCAAACTTAATTTTAGAATTGTCCAAATTTTTATTTTGACTAATCAAAGAAAAATATTTGAATTTCCTAAATTGAAGATTTGCCTTATTATGAGATTCCCAACATTTTTTAGCATCAAGAGCCGAACCTGGGCTTTCATCAGTGTCTGCTTAGTTGCCAGCAGTCTCCTGATTGCTCAAAATTTAGATCACGACCCTAACGACCCTAACGAGCATGGCGAAGCGGTCGAACTGGAAACATATACTGTCGTCTCGACGGGCACCCGTACGGAACGCTTGGCAAAGGATGTGCCCATCCGTACTGAGTTGATCACACCTGATCTCTTCCTCGCGGCTGGTACGCGAGATCTCGCGGCTGCGCTTGAATACATGCCAGGCATTCGCTCGGAGGCCAATTGTCAAAACTGTGGCACGGCGGAGATCAAGATGCTCGGCCTTGGCGCCGGCTACAATCAGCTCCTTTTCGATGGCCAACCGCTTTTTTCCGGGCTTGCTTCTATCTATGGCATCGAGCAAATTCCCACCGCATTCATTGGCAGGATCGAAGTCGTCAAGGGTGGCGCTTCCTCTCTCTACGGTCCGGGTGCCGTAGCCGGTGTGGTCAAC
>JANQKU010000003.1 GCA_028280955.1 Opitutaceae bacterium | reverse complement strand
CGTTACATGTTTTGAAGGAATATTCATAGAGGCATTTTTCACCGCTTCGTTCTCCCCATAAAATATGGAAAAATCCTTCGCGACAATATGTGTCTCTATTCCGTGAGCTTCAAAGTCTTCCACTTCGATTGCTTTTTCATCATCTTGTGATGATGGCACCGTAACGGAATTTAAATTAATATTTGGAACAGTCTCCTCATCCATATTTTTTTGCTCTAAAATTGTAGGGTTACTCATCAGTTTTTATGTTTGTAATTTTTTAGAAATACGCGCCCTGACAATGATGGCCGTGAGATTTAACAACAACACGATCATGACCAGGACCATGACCATCCCAAATTGAACATGGCGAATCTCATCGACAGCCTCATGCTCTGTAGAGAGATTGAAAATATTCCAGGAAAGCGCATAAGTAGGATGCGAAAGCGCTTCGATTGGATTATAGAGAGCACCCATTACACTGACAGCTGCCGTAAAGATAATCGGAGCCGTTTCTCCAGCTGCCCGCCCCATACTGATAACAATACCCGTCAAGATACCCGGCAGAGCCGACGGCAGCACGACTGTTAAAACAGTGTGCCACTTCCCTGCGCCCAGGCTTAAGGCAGCACTTTTATAAGTTTGTGGGACAGCTTTTATAGCTTCCTCAGAAGCCCTAATAATAGTAGGAAGAACTAAAAGAGCGAGGGTAAGAGAACCAGCCAAAACGCTTTTAGAAGACGAAACTTGCACGGTGTTAATAAAAAAGGCCAAACCAAATAATCCAAAGACAATGCTGGGAACACCTGCCAAAGTGCTGATGCAGCTTCTCAAAAAAGAAACCATGTATCCACCGCGTGTGTACTCCGTTAGATAAATCGCAGCAATAATCCCAATCGGAACCGAAAAGATAATCGCTCCCAACGTCAGGTAGACCGTACCCAAGACCTCGGGCATAATACCTCCAAACATGTGAGCATCCATCGACTTATCTGTCAAAAAACCCCAGTAAAACGTCCATCTCGGTTCAAGCAGTTCTTTTTGGTTTTGTTCAACATAGGGAAACAATTCCTCGAGGACGGTTCCCCTAAATTGTTCAACACGGGGTGTATAGGAAAGTTGCCCCATCTTGGATGGATCCGAATAATCCCACGTCTCCACATTAAAGAAAAGATGCAATTTGACCTGGGCTCTATCCCAACGGGACTGACCATACTGCTTACGAATTAAAACCGGTAAATCTTCACCAGGTGCAGGCCCTAGTAACTCATGTAAAATTTCTTTTAATTGAAAAAACGGTTCTTTCTGAGTTTCTAGCTGACTAACCAATTCAGTGATGACTTTGGCTTTATGTTTAAGATCAGCTACTGGACCATTATATTTTTCAGCTCTAAGCGAAATATCCCGAACAATCTTGAGTCTATCGTAAAATGTTTCTGCTCTTTCCAACCGGTTTAACCGCCTTTTAATCCGCTTGCCAAAAGACCCTTCACTATTTCCCAAGTCTTCACAGGCACGAATAATTTCATTTAGTTTGTGCGTCTGTTCGTCTTCAAATCGATCCAATATGTCATAGATCGGTTGACGAACAGCCTTAACCCGGGCGATTTCCTCTTCCAGGACAGCTCTGTTCCCTCGTTCGAATTTATCTAAGAGCATACGTCTATGCTCGACTGTTCCTTCGAAAAAGAGGGCCTCAGCGCCACGCTTAAATATCGGGGCCAAGATTACTAACAAAGCGCCGGACATGATTAAAATCGCAAACAGCCCTAATCCTGAAAACGACTTATCTAAAAGTTTTCTGGTTTCTAATCGCATTATGCACCACCTCGCAATTTTTTCATCTGGCGAGAAACAACCCACTCACTCACCAAATTACAGAAAAGAGAAAAAAGCAGGAGAACCAGCCCCATGGCAAAAAGAACATGGTATCTGGCAGAACCTAAAACATGATCCGCTTCACCCATGTCACCAGCAATCGTTGCCGGAAGAGTTCTAATGGGCTCAAGGAAATTGTACCAAGGTACCGGAATCTGAGCCGCATTGCCAGATGCCATCCAAACGACCATTGTTTCGCCCAAGGCCCGCATCACCCCGAGGAGCACCGCTGCTAAGATCCCGCTGCTCGCAGCAGGTAGAACAACTTTTATCACCGTCTCCGCTCGAGTTGCGCCCAAAGCATAACTGCCTTGCCGAAAATCACGGCCAACCGCCTGTAAAGCATCTTCTGAAACACTGACGACAGTAGGTAAAGCCATAATCCCTAATATAATAGAGACATTCAAAGCATTTGTTCCTGTCGTAATGTTTAAGTTATTCAGAGCGCCCCCGACAGAATAAAGTGCCCAAAAAACACATCCACTCAGAATAACAACCAACACAGCACGTCCTGTTTTTCGTCGTTTTTCAGACGACATTTTTGACGTCAGCAAATCTGACAAAACCATCACAGCTAAAAACGACAGCGGAATCGCTAATATCCACCATACAACAGACAATAATGTCCCTCCCTGCTTTTGGAGCAATGGAGCGAAAACGACCAATGCAAAAAAACCATAGGCAACAGATGGGATAGCCGCCAAAATTTCAATCACAGGTTTAACAAACTGGCGAATGGAAAAAGGTAGAACATCGCTCAAATAGACAGACGCAGCCACTCCCAATGGAACCGCCACAACGATCGCTCCCAGGGCAACTAAAGCACTTCCAATAATGATGGCCAATACTCCAAATTGAACCGGCTCTGCCGAGGGGTACCAATGTGAATTCGTGAAAAACTCGGCAAAAGCATTTTCACGAATTTGAAAGAAAGGAATAGCATCTTTTGCGATAAAATAAATGATGAACAGAATTGCCACAGCGGCTGTAGACGTTACGAGGAAGAGAAATCCTCGACCTAAAAAGCCCGATAATCTGCGAACAAAGTTCTCTTTTGAACTCAGAATGATATTTCCCGGTGAATGAATACTTTTCGTCTTCAACATAAACTCGTAACGCTTTTACACATCTAATACTCCAGCTTACAGGGCTCCAATTGAACCAATGTTAGTAAATTATTAGAAATTCGTTAGAAATATTAAGATTGGGTTAGGATGTCTGCCTGCAGAGATGAATGTTTATCAGGTGCTCTATAAAAAATGCCCTAACGAAAACCGCCCTGCCTTAGCAGGGCGGATCAATTCAAGAAGTAACAATTCAGCTACTTAATACTGAGTCACAGGCACAAAACCGATGTCTTCGACTATTTCCTGTCCTTCCTCAGTCAAATGTATGGTCACGAATGAATAGACGTGACTACCGAGCTTAGGATACCCATCGGTAAAGAAATAAAGAGGTCTGGCAATTGGGTACTTGCCGCTGGCCACAGTTCCCCGGTCAGGGTACACACCATTGATGTTAAGAGCCTTCACCGAACGATCAACAAATCCGAGTCCGGCATAGCCAATCGCAGATAACGTATTTTGAACGCGCTGGCGCACAGCACCATTACTGCCGACATATTCTGCCCCATTCATGATCTTCTCTTTAACTTTTTTCCCATCGACCTCATGAGTCATGATCAACCCATAAAAAGTTTCATAGGTACCACTGTTCGTATCACGACTGACTACTACAATTTCGCGATCCGGGCCGCCAACCTGACTCCAGTTATTGATTTCTCCCATATAAATCTTCCGGACTTGTTCCACCGTAAGATCTGAAACCGGGTTACTGGGATGGACCAGAACAGGTAGCCCATCCATCGCCACGGCATGAGCCACCGGCATGATCCCTTTTTCAGCCGCCGCCTTAAATTCACTGCTTTTCATAAAGCGTGACATACTCGCTATGTCACAAACTCCATTCATCAGGCTTTTGGCTCCATTGCCACTGCCAGACTCACTGACCGTGACATTTACATCTGGGCTTTTGGCCATATAATATTCGGCAAAAGCCTTCGCAATAGGGCCGACTGTCGTCGAGCCATCAAGCGCAATCTCTTCTGCTGAGACGATAGTGGTAGAGCCAATTAGCCCCATCACCAAACCTGATAATATTTTTTTATATTTATTCATCATTGTTATCCGTTTTGACTAACTAAAAGACATACTGTGCTTGCACAAAAAGTTCATCCACATCGTTACCGATCTTACCGTCTTTATTCTCATTCATCCGATAAGAAAACTGAAGTTTGATATCATGCTTTTTGAGAAAATAATTAACCCCAATTGAAGTGCGATCCCAGCTATCCGCATAGGCATCTGCATCTTGGGATTGATACCCGGCAACCAATTCGAGCTTTTCGTCTACAATCATATAACCGCCTTCAACCGCATAGTTGGTAAGAGTGCTTTCGCTATTGAGATAAATCCCACTAGTCACGCCGGCATCAACCAGACTTGCTTCAAAAACATTGTACTGAGCATCCACAGAGAATCCGCTACCACGAATCGCAGCGCTAACTTCAAACCCTGTCGCATCATCAAGATCCAACTTACTGGTATGTGTTGCGCTCAGAGGATTTAAATTATCATTATCGTTCGACCAGGAAAACACCCCAGCACCTATTGTGGCTTTGACATCTTTACTGAAATCACCCTGCGACATTTTTACGGTTCCAAATGGATGAAAATCGATACGCGCGCCAATCAGATTTCCCTCACTCCAATCGCTTTCTTTGTTCAAAGAAATGATTGTCTCAAAATCGAGTTTCTTTTCATCCGGATCATGGGCTGCTTTAGCCACAGAAGCACCCCAGGTAACTTTACCTTCCGACGCCTCACCTATTAAATGCACACCTGCCTGACGATCTGGAGTTCCATAGTTATGATCCCCTACGAATGTTCTTTCCACCAATTGCTGGTATTTGGAAGACGTCAAAAGTTCTCGACTAAACGGAAAATTTGCATTTCCAAGCCGCACTTTTACCCCCTCAAAACCTGAATATTCAAAATAATTATCTTTTAGCTCAATATCACTTTTGCCCATATCCCACTGGAATTTACCCTTCCAGTCTTTATGAATACTTCCCTCAATATAGGGCCGTATGCGGCGAAATTGTAATTTGTCCGTCGAACTACCGCCATCAACATCTTCCATATAGTATTGTAGCTGTATTCGCCCACCAAATTTGACGTATTTGTCACCATCTTTGAAAGTGACTCCTGCAGCAAATCCCTGGGAAGTACATAAACCTGTTACGGCAAGAGCCATCATCGTTACAAATATTCTATTCATACTTTGTTATGTTTTTATAAATTAAGCATTAGAAGATTAACAGAGTCCGATTTTGGATTTGTGAGTGTTTTGTTAGGAAAATATTAAGGATAAAGATTATTAAGTTTGCGCCAGCTTAGAGAGGCATCTACCTGGGAAAATATCAGAAAAAGCATACCCTCATTGCCGCAAAATTCTTCTTAAGCACCACTGTTTTATTCATTTTCTAACACACTTTTATTAGCTTAATATTAGTCATTTTATCGCTCTGAACAGCCTATTTCAGCTTGATTAGATTTTCTGTAATCTCTCATTAGGAGTCTACAAGGAGCTTCATTTCCCAAACCTCTGGTATTTCCTAGGAGTGATCACATAGACAAATCCTGCGGAATTGCTTAGCTCCTTTGCACAAAAATCTTCACCATTATAATGGTTCCATTCACTTTCTATCACGCTTTTGTTAGCAGGATATTAGCAGTTTTCATGGCTCAGCTTACTCTTTATGATTGTCTTATAGAGAAACCTATTAAGCACTTAAGTCCTTCAGTCCCCGGTATTTTCCTCTATTAATAAGTCACACCAAATGACTTCAATCGGCCTCATTAAAGACTTGTAGAAAGATAATACCTTAAAAAAATCTTCCTTCAATTGCACGACAATGCTTGACCTTTACTAAATTTTCGCAAACTCTTGTCGATAGTAGGCGCAGGGAAGTATATAAAATCTCTTACTGCGACTATGTTCATTACACTTTCCAATTCAGAATAATTTGCCTGGCCGGCTGAGGGATGCAAAGATGGTGTTTCCCCCCCCTCCCAAAAATCCATCGTATTTCACGGCGCGGCCAGGCTCTTCTGTTTTTGGTCAGCTGATAATCCAAGGAGCAAGAGGGAGTTAATCCTTTTAAAAGATTTAAGCTTATCTGGTATAAGAAAACCCTACCCATAAACTGGGTAATTATTGTATTTGAAATAATCCAGACCCATAGTGGATGATATCTTTCCTTAGATTTTAGGGTCATTCCTCCATTAATATACATTCGAATTTTTCTCGAATCCGTTCTGAGCACCCGCTATCAAGTCTCATTTCTTATGGATTATACACCACTGCCTGATCTGCTTTCTAACAAAGATCTTTCCAGTAAAGATCTCTCCAAAATCGACCAGGCCTTGCTCCTCTCTTTCACTTGGATGCATCTTTCCCGAATTGTCGATGACCGTATCCATGCACTCTTTCGACAAGGATTAGTCAAAGGGACAGCCGCGGGAGGACAGGGAAACGAAGGCCTGGCAATTCCCATTGCCCTTCTTCTCAATAAAGAAAAAGATATCGTCTCCTGGACTCATCGTGGCTTGGGAGGACACCTCATCTGGAGTGGCCACCTGGGTAAACACTTATCCCAGTATTTGGCCAACAGTGGTAGCCCAACCAAAGCACGAGAAGGAAATGTCCATCACGGGGACCCCATCAATCGCAGCTATCCTATGCTCAGCCACCTTGGAGCAATGTGCTCCAATGTTGTTGGAGGAGTTGATTCTCAAAGACGTAACGGAATCGATTCAATTGGAGTTACCTTTATTGGCGATGGTTCCAGTAGCACTGGAGATGTTCACGAAAGTATGAATATTGCCAGCGTTTTCAATGTCCCCACTGTTTTCATCATCGAAAACAATCACTACGCTTATTCAACACCAACATCAGAACAATATGCTTGTGATAAACTGGTCCAACGAGCTTCGGGCTATCAAATGGAAGGAATTTCACTCGATACATCTGACACTGAAGAAACTTTGAAAATTCTCTCAAAAGCCTTTGATAAGGTTAGAGAGACAGGTAAACCTCTTCTCATTGAAGCCCAAACTCTTCGTCTGAGGGGACATACCGCCTCAGATACCTGTGATTATCTCTCGAAAGAACAAAATGAAAAATGGGCTGAGCAAGATGCTCTCCTCAAGTTGCGAAACCGACTCATCAAAGATGGGTTTGAAGAGGCTCTATCAAAAATCGAAAAAGATTTAGCCGCCTTTTTGGAAAAAGTTCTCAGCGAAGCTATCACCCATCCACCTCCCTCTTCATCTAAAGAGGAACTTGTCCGCGATATTTTTTCTCAATCCCGCAAACAGCCTGAGTGGAATGCCGATGACACGACACAAACACTCACCCTAGCTCAAGCGCTTCAAAAAGCTCATCACAAAATTCTCTCCGAATCCCCCGAATCGATTCTGATGGGTCAAGATATTGCTACATATGGAGGTCCCTTTAAAACAACCAAAGACCTTTTTAAAGAATTCGGTCGACAAAAAGTTATCAATACACCCTTAGCCGAATCTGCCACAGTCGGCTATGCTATCGGGCTTGCCTTGAACGGCCACCGTCCAATTGTCGAATTTCAGTTTGCAGACTTTGCGACAGACGCCACCACCCAAATTATACTGAATGCAGCGACTTACCATTTCAGATCTGGTGCCAAAGTACCTCTTGTCTTACGATTTCCCTGTGGTGGTGGCATCACCTTTGGCTCTTTTCATTCCCAAGATCTGGAAAGCATTTATCTGCATGCTCCAGGACTTAAAGTCCTCTACCCAAGCACACCACAAGACGCTTACAACGCACTTTTGGCAGCGTATGAAGATGATAACCCAGTCCTCCTCTTTGAACATAAAGCACTCTATCGTTCAAAAGGTTCCGTTTCATTTGACCCCAATTATCAGTCCGTATGGAAACCACGTCAGGTTACATCGGGAAAAGATGGGACCATTGTCACATATGGAGAAATGACTTTGTATGCTCAAAGAGCTCTTGCCTATCTCGAAGAAGAATATGAGTACACCTTTGATCTCTTTGACCTTCGGGCACTTTCACCAATAGATTTTACCAGTATCAAAGAATCATTGTCACGCACCCACCGTTTAGCAGTCATTCATGAAGCCCGCCGCAATGTCGGTTTTGGAGCTGAAATCGTCAGTCAACTCATTGAGGAGCTTTTCTTCGATTTGGAAAGTCCACCACTCCGAATCACCTCCCTCGATACTCCAGTGCCATTTGCGCCGGAACTTGAAGCAATCTACCGTCCTTCTCAAGACTCCATTGTCGAGAGCCTTATCAGTTGGATGGAATAATTTTTTGAAATCTCCGTGATTTTCCTCCTCTTATGAAACCTTCAATTAACCAATCTGTCTGGGCCAACATTAAACTGTTTGCCATGGACGTAGACGGCATTTTAACCGATGGTACAGTACGCATTTCCTCTGATGGAATAGAATCCAAAGTCTTTTCAATCTTGGATGGATTAGGCCTTGTTCGTCTAAGAAATGCTGGGGTCCAAATTGCCTGGATTTCCGGCCGTGCTTCAGATGCAACAACGCACAGAGCCACAGAACTGAAAATCCCTCATCTCATCCAGGGGAGAACTGACAAACTTCAAGCTCTCGGCGAACTTACTTCGGAACTAAAACTTTCTCAAAGTGAAATTTGTTATATGGGTGACGATGATATAGATATAGATGCCATGAAATGGGCAGCCGTCGGAATTACCGTTCCAGATGCCATGCCTGCAACTCTTGCAGCCGCTGATTACATAACAACACGGCCTGCAGGCAAAGGCGCCGTGAGGGAAATTTGCGAACATCTACTCAAAGCTGGCAGCAGAATATAATACATAATGAAAGCAATCTGGCTCTAATGCGCCTTTTTCGATACACATTTCTCTTTGTTACCATGATTTTGTGGAGCTTCATGGGAACAGCCCAAATGATTCCCAACGCTCCCATCGAAAACTTTCGACTTCCCATGTTCAATCAGGAAGGCTTCAAGGTTTGGGAAATACAGGGGAATCAGGGACTTCTCGTCGACGAGACAAACATAGAACTTGTCAAAATACGTCTCCAGGTTTTCTCTGATTCAGCTGCCAAAATCATCGAAACTGAGATTACCAGCCCAAGTGCAACAATGGTAATCAATGAAAATCGCGTTTATGGGACAAACAGTATTCGTATCGAAAACAAAAACTACCTCATCACAGGTCAAAATTGGCAATGGAATGGTGATCAAAAAACTGTCGTCATTGAGGAAAACGTCCTGGTAACATTTTTTCAAAACATCGGCGACCTTCTTCAATGAAACAGAGTAAACTTTTAAAAGTCTTTTTTCTTTCAGCCTTGTTTTTTTGGGGGTTAACACCTCTCCTGGCAGATATTGATACCCCCATTACCTCTCAGACTGTTATCAGTAGTGATCGACTTGAGATGAACAACAACGGTCAAAGTGCTTCGTTCAACTTCACGGGCAATATAAAACTCACCGGAACAAACCTGATTGTCACCTGCGATGCTCTCGAAGTTCAAACCGAGCGAAATGAAACTCCGGAAATCTCTACTAAAGAACTGGGAAATATCAGCTCAATTATAGCCACCGGGAATGTTTCCATCTCGCAAAGAGGTCGCACCGCTACAGCGGGTAGAGCAGAAGTATATCCTAACGACGACAAAATCGTTCTGACAGACAATCCGAAAGTGGCAGACAATCAAGGCAACGTCGTTACCGGAGCAAAGATTACTCTATTTCGTGGAGTCGGAAAAGTTGTTGTTGAACGAGACATGAAAAGCCGCGTAAGAGTGTCCTCTTCCTCTCTCCCCGATCTGGGTTTTTCCGAAGAAGAAGCCGCCAAGGAAACGATTCCTTCCGAAGAAGCTTCAATAGACCCTGAATTGGAAAACCCTGCTCCAGAAAAAAATCAGGGTACAACGATCTCCCCTTCAATCGAGAAAGAAGACAATTCCATTTCAACTCCTTCTCAAACAGCACCATGACCGCCATTGAGTATTCCTCTCAAACGGACCAAGAGATAACAACTGATTCGGTTATACAAACCGAAGAACTGGTTAAAGTTTTTGGTACCCGCCGGGTCGTAAATGGAATTAATTTAACCGTTTCTGCTGGAGAAGTTGTCGGACTGCTGGGCCCAAATGGTGCCGGAAAAACAACCAGTTTTTATATGATTGTTGGGCTTATTCCGCCCAGTGAGGGGAAAGTCTTACTTGATGGTGTTGATATAACACAGAAAAAGATGCACCGACGCGCGAGACTGGGCATTGGCTATCTTCCACAGGAACCCAGTATTTTTCAAAAATTAACAGTGGAACAGAATATTCGTGCCATTGTTGAAACATTGCCTCTTTCCAGACGGGAAAGAGCAACAGCGACTGCTGAGCACCTAGAAGAACTTAACTTGACCGCCCGAGCTGGCCAGAAAGCCTTTACCCTTAGTGGGGGTGAACGTCGTCGCCTTGAAATCTCCAGAGCACTAGTCACGAAACCTCGTTTTCTTCTCATGGATGAACCCTTTAGCGGAGTGGATCCTATCAGTGTGGCAGAAGTGCAGCAGATCATTCTTTCACTCAAAAAGAAAGGGATTGGCATTCTCATCACTGACCACAACGTTCGAGAAACACTGCGCATCGTGGACCGAGCCTATCTCATCCATGAAGGTAAAGTTCTCTGCGAAGGTAACAGTGACTTCTTGATCAACGATCCCCAAAGCCGAAAATTCTATCTTGGGGAAAATTTCAACCTTTGATCTCCCATTTCCAACCATGTCGACGCAAAATAAGAGGAAAAAAATACACAGCATTACCGTTGATCACTTTTTTCAAACCTATCGCGAACGACTCGGTCTTAAATTACTCGCCGGAGAAAAGGGACGTAACCGCATTATCAAAGAAGGTAGTATCAATCGTCCCGCACTCGCTCTTACTGGATTCTTTAAGTATTTCGCCAACAAACGAATCCAAGTCTTTGGGTCAGCAGAAATGACCTATTTTAAAACACTCAGTGAAGAACGACAAATGGAGATCCTAAATCACTTAGTTGATCGTTCCATACCCTGTATCATTATTTCGAGAAATTTCAGACCAACCAAGTCCATACGTGACATAGCTCAGCAACGCCGACTACCGATCTTCAGCACACCGATGATCACCATGAATTTCATTAACGCAGCCACACTGTGCATTGATAATGAATTCGCACCGACCACCACAGAGCACGGCACGACCATGGATATCAAAGGCATTGGTGTGCTCATCAGAGGTGACAGCGGAGTGGGAAAAAGTGAATGTGCACTGGCACTCATTGAGCATGGGTTCAGCCTTGTCTCTGACGATCTTACCCGCATCAAACTACTCGATGAACGAGAGTTGATGGCTTCAAGTTTTGAGTTAAACCGAGGTTATATGGAATGCAGAGGACTCGGAATCGTCGATATCGCAAAGATGTTTGGAATTCGCAGCTTCCGACTTCAAAAACGTATCGATCTAGTTGTCAGTTTGAAAGAAGCAACCCCCGATATTATCGAAGATCGTACTGGGCTCGAACAAAGCTACTATGAAATCCTAGGGATCAAGGTACCTCATATAGAACTCTATGTACGCCCCGGTAGAGACCTTGCTCGTTTGGTAGAAGTCGCTGCAATGGTTCAAGCACTTAAAACAATGGGCTATGATCCAGCAAAAGAATTCAATGATAAGCTCATTGCACATATGGATTCAGCAGATAAGTAGGCATTTTTTCTTTAGCGACACTCCTCTCAACACGGGCTAAATTTCTTTAACTGAACCACTTAAAAAACCCAATTTAAGTCTTTTTGTCTTTAGCAAAAATCCTTTTAAAAAAGGCAATGAAAATCATGAAAAACTTATGCTCATTCATCATGTTAATAACTTGTTGAAAAGTTGATCTTGAAAACCTTCTTTGCTTTAACGTTATTATAACATCTCAGTTTTCCCTGACTGAATTATTATGTTTCCCTCAACTTTATCCTCCTCTAGCCCGTCCTGTTTTCGTTAAATGATTCGCAAATCATTATTAGTCAATTAATTAAGAGACCTCCTTCTCCCCACTCCTCTCACTTGACTGATTAACCAATTTCTAACACCCTCCGTAAGATAGGCCGCAAAGATAGAATTAAGGTTGAGCAACCCCCCAAAAACTCTCTGTGAATAACCTTCAGCCCAGCCTTTAAATCAATGCCAGCAATTTTGAACCCACTGACACTGTGGGATAATGTAAAAACTGAGTTGGCTTCTCTCCTACCACAGGACATTTTTCAAATGTGGTTTGAGGCCATTGTATGCCTCGAAGAAGAAAGTGATTCCGACTCCTTAATCTTAGGAGTTCCCAATGATTTTGCAGCTATCTGGATACATGATAATTATTTGGATCTCATCACACAACACGTTCGATCCAAAGCAGAAGACAATGCCATTGGCGTCTCTATACGTACTCAATCCAATAAAACAGAAGCCATTACATCTACATCAGAAGAGATCGACCAAAGTAATAGATCTCCTCTCACTCTTCGAGACACTCATCGAAACGGCCAAACAAACGAACAAAAAATCTCCGCTGGTACTCTCAATCCTCGCAACACCTTCGAAACTTTTGTTGTGGGTAGCAACAGCCAATTGGCCCATGCTGCTTCAATGGCAGTAGCCCAAGCGCCTGCTCAGGCCTATAATCCTCTTTTCCTTTATGGCGAAACTGGCTTAGGAAAGACACACCTTATGCATGCGGTCGGTCATGGAATCGTTCAAAAAAACCCAGACGCCAAAATAGCTTATCTTTCATCTGAAAAATTTACCAATGATTTTATCCGTGCCATCCAGGAAAACACCCTGACTCGCTTCAGGCAGCGCTATCGCAACGTGGATGTCCTCCTTCTGGATGATGTTCAGTTCCTCAGCGGGAAAGAACGCATCCAGGAAGAATTCTTCCACACTTTCAACGATCTTTTTGAATCCCAAAAACAGATCTTTCTGTCCAGTGATCGTCCGGCCAACGAGATAGCCCGGCTTGAAAGTAGGCTCGTTTCACGTTTCCAATGGGGTTTGATGGCTGATATTCAACGGCCTGATTTTGAAACCCGTGTGGCCATTCTTGGGACAAAAGCCAAAGCACATCGTTTCGACATTAGCACGGAAGTCATCACTTATATAGCAGAACATATTTCCAGAAATATTCGACGGCTCGAGGGCGCACTCATAAAAGTAGCCAGCTATTCATCTCTCACCGGAAAAAATCTCGATATCCCAACAGTCGAAGGCCTTCTTCGTGATGTTCTAATGGAAGAAGCTCAACAGCAGCTCACGATTGAAACGATTCAAAAGCGAGTATCTGATTACTTCCAACTACGTCCATCTGATATGGTCAGTAAACGTAGACCAAATAACATAGCCATTCCCAGACAAATTGCGATGTATCTCTGCCGCACGCTAACAAAGCACTCTCTTAAAGAAATTGGAGAATCATTTGGAGGTCGTGATCATGGAACAGTCATTCACGCCTGTAAAGCAGTCGACAATATGATCGATCAAGACGCATCCGCAAAGGAGAATGTCGAATTTCTTAAAGTTCAACTGACTCGTTGAGGAACCCTTCTCTCATAGAATAAACCTGCTGTTCTTCATACGGCTCCAATCAAAACTTGAACTCGGTTTTCCGAGCAGAACCGCTTGAGAGCAAACTGCTTGAGATCTTCTATGGTTACGCAATCAATATGTTTGCCGTAATCTCTCCAATCATTAACCGGTAACCCATAAATCGCATTGAGAGCAGCCTGAGAAGCACAGGCGGAATTCGTCTGCATTCCCATCTGCTTCGCCGCTTTCAATCGGATCTGGCAACGCTGTAATTCTTCTTTTGTGATCTTCCCCTTGCGAACACGCATAATTTCACGATCAAGTTCTTCCAGAACCCCCGAACATCCATCTGGATTTGTTCCGGCATAAAAATAAAACATCCCGGCATTTAAACCAATAACTCTGGATGAACGTACAAAGTAAGCGAGACCACGCTCTTCCCTTATTTTTTCAAAGAGATTACTGGACATCCCACTAAAAAGTTCATCGGCTACATCGCTAACATAGAAATCTTCAGAGAGAATTCCCGGCCCCGGAAAAGCTTGAAAAATGATCACCTGTTGCCGATCCATCTTCTTTTTGTAAACAAGACGCTTACTTTTTTTACGATAGGTAAAAGAGAGAGGTTTAAGCCTCCCTTCAGGAATTTTCTGAAAAGCCCGCTTCACCTTAGGCAAAAGTTCTTCTCTATAAAAAGAACCGGATATAGCTAGAACAACATTATCTCCAACCATAAGATTTTTATAATGTGCCCGGACATCTGATACCGTTATGCTTGATACCGTTTGCTCTTTGCCGGAACTGCCAAGAAATAATGGATACTTACCAAAAAATTTTTCCCTTAAGAGTTTTCTTCCAGCTGTTACAATATCATCCTTGTCTTCCAGAAGCCCTGCCAATTGAGACCTCTTTTCATGTTCCAAAGTCATCTTCTTAAAAGCAGGTTGCAAAGCCGCGTCACTCAATAGTTCCAAAGCAAGATCCTGATCTTCAGGTAACACCTCTATTCCCATCCCTAAGCTGTTATTACCCGAAAACTCAGAAAAAGATCCCCCAGCAGACTCGATAGTTTCTGCAACTTCCCTAGCTGAACGTTTCGTTGTGTCTTTAGTCAATAATGTCCCCAAGAGAGCTGTCACACCCCTTTTCTCCACTGGCTCATACAAAGCCCCGCCTTGGCAAATCAATTTGATATGTAAATTGGGCAACTGATGATTCTCCCGCAAAAGAACCCTCACTCCGTTCTCAAGTTGAAATTCCTCAAAATCAAGACTACCCGATTCCCTTACATCTACCGAAACCCTCGTCGACTGTAGAGACCTTGGGTTGTGAGTAACCGTCGTCAAACAGTTCTTTCTTAAATATTCCTTGGCTACCCTTTTGATATCCGCACAGGTCAAAGAAGAAATGCGTTCTAGATATGACCTCGCGTAATCCATCTCGCCAACAACGACTTCGGCCATGCCCAAACGAGACGCCTGGCCGCTCATTGTTTTTCGGACATTTACTTCTCCAACCAATACTTGCCGGACGGCTTTATATAAAGCCGGTTCACTCACCCCCTTAGAAATCACTTGGTCAATCAACTTCTGCAATTCCTCCATAGCCAAATCTCTTTTATCCGGATCGCACAGCATTGATATATAAAACAATCCGACTGTCCCTGGCGTCCAATTCATCGCACTGATCGAATGGACTAATTGTTTTTTTTCTCTCAATACCTGCCAAAAGATTGAACTATCTCCATTACCGAGAATCATCGAGAGAATATCCAGAGCAGGGGTATCAGCATGACTTAACCCAGGGACCTGATAGCCATGGGCGACACGTGTAATCTGAACATCCTCATGAAGATCTTGTAAACGAGCCGCCAATTGAGGAGGTTCACCTGGAAGATATACCGGTTCGATTCTTGCACGAGGGACCTGTCCAAAATGTTCAGAAATTGACGCCTTTAAACTCTGCAGATTAAAATCACCGACAACAATCACGGTCAGATTGTTGGGGACATATCTGGTTTTGTAATATGCCATCAGATCATCTCTACTCACCGTTTCAAAAACTTCTCGATACCCAATGATGGGATACCGATACGAATGCTCCCTGAAAGCAGTCTCAAATAGAGCCTGTGACAATTGATGGTCCGGATCATCTTGACCCATATCAATTTCACGCAAGATCACTTCTTTTTCTTTCTCCACTTCCTCCTCCGGCAAGGTAGAATTCAGAACAGCATCTGCCAATAAATCCACCGCGACTTCGGTATGTTCTCCTGGCATGTCAATGTAGTAGACTGTTCTGTCAAATGTTGTATACGCATTAATATATCCACCATGAGCCTGAATCGTCGTCGATATCTCCCGTCCAGATCGTTTTGTGGTTCCCTTAAAAAGCATATGTTCAACAAAATGAGACAGCCCACTTCCTAAAAAACGCCCTTCATGGATACTTCCACTCTTAACCCAGACTTGGACTGAACTCACCGGGCTGCTCCCGTCAGGTTTCAAGATGACTGTCATCCCATTTGGCAGTACATATCTTTCAACGGAATTCTCTTTCAGAGAACCGAGGAGTTTGGAATGAGTGAAACTCATATAATTTACTTTGGGCATCTTCTTGAAAAACAAAAAATCACAAATGGGCTAAACAGACCCTAGCCTTCAACACTCAGATGACAAAACAGGAGGCGTTGTCAGGCGTCTTTTTGAAGGCCGAAAAGGCTTAGCAAAGGCATCTTCAAAATCATACACTTCGAAGAAATCCTCTTTCTTATCTTCTTCCGTTTTACTCAGAACTCCATATTCAATCAAATTGAAGACCATTTCCCCAAAATCAGCACAACATCCAATATTCCATTCCTTAAAGACCGTCAAAACCATTGGCCCAAATTGCTCCAAAGCGTAGACCCGGATTCCTTTCAAAAAGTCTTCCCCATTTACATGATTTCCTTTGGTTTCACCTTTTTCCTTTTTTTTCTGCCGCTCTTTCACCGTAAAATCAAGGGCCTCCCTTAAAAAAGAGTATGCCTCTTTCGCATAACGATCGTCCTCTTTGAGAATCAAATCCACAATTTCACTAAATTCCTGTTCATCCATATCGCACTAAATAGCCATATTGCTGTCTCAACACATTCCACAGCAAAACTGTTCGTTACTACCTAGGTTTTTTCTCTCTCACTGGCATCTTGTCCATCTCAAAAGGACGATTCTTCGACTTAAAGCTCCCCGCTCCTCACCGAGAAAAACCGGGAAAGTGCTTTTTTCATGGAAATCAGCCCCTTCAATGCTCATTACCATGCCTATGACGATTGAAAATGTCAAAATTGGTGTGATCAATATTTCTGATCGAGCAAGTGCCGGCATTTACGAGGACCTGCCAGGTAAGGCTGCTGTAACCATTTTAAAGGAATTCCTCTCCACACCCTTTGATCCTGTTTATCGAGTCATTCCTGATAAACAGCCTCAAATTGAAAAAGAATTGATCCAACTGAGTGACTTTCACAAATGTTGTCTTATCATCACAACAGGAGGAACCGGCCCTGCCATTCGGGACGTTACACCGGAAGCAACTGAAGCAGTCTGCCAAAAGATATTGCCCGGCTTTGGAGAACTAATGAGAGCAACCTCTCTGCAATATGTGCCAACAGCTATTCTCTCACGGCAAACAGCGGGTATTCGGGGAAATTCCCTTCTCTTAAATCTACCAGGTAAACCCAAAGCCATTCGGGAATGTCTGGAAGCAATTTTTCCGGCCATACCCTACTGTATCGATCTCATCGGCGGCCCCTATTTGCAAACAAACAAGGGAACAATTCGAACTTTTCGGCCTCAAAAATAATTGCTATTCCGAAAAGAAATCGACTAATCGGATGTTTTATTTGTCGATTTCCGTAACTGCATTTATAGTCCCATTCATAAAGTGCAAAAATTTCTGTCCAGACTACGCAAGCAAACTGAGAAGATGAATGCCATTAGCGCATTCATCTTATGCTTACATATTCTGGCGATTACAGTATTTGCCGTTTCTCCTCATGCGCATGAAGCCATTCACCACGATGCAGAATCTTCTGAGCACTCCTGTATCATCGTCCTCTTCGAAAAAGGGTCTGTTGATTCCATAATACTCGCTTTTTCTGTCGTAGCCCCGGTTTTAGCAATCATCACCCGACTGCTGATTACGCAGACAACTTTCTCATGGGCAACTCCTCGCCATTGGTTACATATCGAGCGAGCTCCTCCGGGACTGAGCACTTAATAATACTCTTTCAGTCTAATTGAAGAATCGTGCTCCTCATCCAGAGAAATACTGGCATGTATTTTTACACAACTGATCGCAGTTCAAAATCTACGATCAGTCCTAAACATTTACGACAATGCAACTACGTACGCTTTTTTATACATTATTTTTTCTATCATATTTATTTACTCATGGGGAAGAAGTCCCATCCCCTCATTCTGAAGAGGAAGTTGTCGAACTCGACAAATTCATTGTTACATCATCTCCTCATCCCAAAACGCCGGAAGACCTAATACAGCCCGTATCAATAATTTCCGGACAAATCCTCACAAACCAAATTCAACCGACTCTGGGGGAAACTCTCAGTAATGAGCCTGGATTAAATTCCTCTTACTTCGGACCGGGAGCCAGTCGCCCCATTATTCGAGGTATTGGAGGAGATCGTATCAGGGTTCTCAAAAATAGTCTCGGCCCCATTGATGCCTCTATTACCAGTCCAGACCATGCCGTCAGTATCGAACCGGGATTGATTGATCGAATCGAAATCGTTCGAGGGCCCGCATCTCTTCTTTATGGAAGTACGGCTATCGGCGGCGTCATCAATACGATTGATGATGAAATCCCAACGACTCCTTCAGAGAAACCCATCTCAGGCCATTTCGAAACACGTTTTGATACCGTAGCCAACGAAAAAACGGCTCTGATGAATCTTCAAGGCGGTAATAACTCGGTCAGCTGGAGTTTTATGGCACTTAAGAGAAAAACGGATGACCTCGAAATTCCGGGGCATGCTGAACTCGAACATGAACATGAACATGAACATGAAGAAGAGGAGGAGGAAGAAGAACATCACGAAGAAGCAATATTCGGCCTCTTAGAAAATAGCTCCATTAACACAGAACAGTTATCTGGAGGCATTTCTTACTTCTGGGATGCAGGCTTTATCGGAGTATCCTACTCAGGATTCGATTCTCTTTACGGAGTCCCGGGACACGAGCATCATCACGAAGAACATGAAGAAGAAGAGGAGGAAGAACATCACGAAGAAGAATCTGTTCTGATTGATCTCCGACAAAGGCGTTTAAATCTTCGCGGTGAAATCACCAAACCATTCGGTATTTTCAGTGGCGCCAAAATAAACTTCAGCAGGGGCGACTATGAACATCTCGAATTGGAAGGAACTGAAATAGGAACCCGCTTTATCAATAAAGGTTACGAAAGTCGGGCTGAAGTCTTACACGAAAAAATCGGGCCTTTCCAAGGAGCTTTGGGGGTTCAACTAGAACAAAGTGATTTCGAAGAAATTGGAGAGGAGGCGTGTGTTCCTCCCAGCGATACCCAAAAAATAGGGGTATACATCTATGAAGAAGCCGAAATGGATCACGTTATGTTCCAGTTTGGATCACGTTACGAATATCAATCGATTGATTTAGTTGATGGTTCCAATATTGAAAAAAATTTCGATAGCATCAGCTTCTCTTCAGGAATAGTGTGGTCGCCTGTGGAAAATTATTCCACTAGCCTTTCGCTTGCCCGAACACAACGCCTACCAAACGTTCAGGAACTATTTTCCAACGGTCCTCATCTGGCAACAAATGCCTTTGAAATTGGAAACTCCTCACTTGGGAAAGAAACCTCCACAGGAATAGACCTAAGTTTTCGCAAACATGAAGGTTTCATCACAGGTGAATTTAATCTTTTCCTCAATCGCATCGACAATTATATTTTTGAAGAAGCGACCGGAGAGGAGGTAGATGAACTGGACGTTTATCAGTATGTCGCCCGCGACGCAGAGTTTTATGGGGCAGAATGGAAGACGACTTTCCACCTTTACCACAAAGACGATACCTACTTCGACTTAACGACACAAATGGATTTCGTCAGAGCAACTGACCGCACCACCAATACTCCACTACCGAGGATTCCCCCAGTTAGTTATCGTGTGGCGCTCGATTATGCAAAAGGAGGATTGGCTCTGGGAACAAGTTTAGAGCATTCGGAAAGTCAAGATCGAACAGGGACAGAAGAGACACCAACCGATAGCTACACCCTGCTCAATGCATACGTCTCCTATCAACTTTCAGCATCTGATTTGGATTGGACGTTTTTTCTTAGAGGAACGAATCTGACGGATGCGGAAGCAAGAAGTCATACGTCATTTTTAAAAGATGTAGCGCCACTCCCGGGAAGAAATTTTACTGCTGGAGTCCGTTGCGCCTTCTAAACTAAAAAAATTAAAAAGTTTCTGATGACATACTTTTGATTTAGACTTTTAAGACAGTCTCTAACCCGGAATCCAATTTTTTCATTGGATTCCGGGTTTCATTTTCTAGAAACATCCCCCTTATCAGCAATGAGTAAAACAGCAGCTTCAGTAAGTGGAAAGCGATCGTAAAACTCTAGACCTTTCCTCCTCTGTCAGAAGAGTTGAGTTGTAAACATAAGCAGTGGCGGCATTCAAATCACTCCCGGCCCATTCTCGGACTAATCGTTCAATCATATGACCTGTAGTCATTTGCACTGCTTCACTCCTATTGCCAGATAAATGAGTATCCAGCCATTGCAAACTTTCAGCAGGTCCAGCCTGTCGATTAGATAAGAGCAAAACAGTCCTATCTCGGGTATCCTGATCCTGAATCGAATTGAGCATACTTTGAGCAAGTTCTGGATTTTCACGAGCAGAAGCTCTCGCAAATATCGAAATGGCGTTGTCCATTTCAACAGAAGGAGATTGTCCCTTCAACCACTGCGCTACTTCAACTGGCTCTCCATTCATCGTCCAGGCAGCAATTGCTGACGTTAACGTACCCGACTGATCTTCCATTGATAAAGCCCATTCCGCAGCTTCAAGACCATCTGTCCTTGCCCAGTCCCCTGCGAATGCTTTTAGAGTGCCTTCACTCGAGGGACCTTCTGGCATCTGATCAATCCATTGAAGGGCCGCCCCACTATCCTTAGCCAACCAATTTTTCATCAACTGATAGCTTAATCTCTCCTTTGTTTTCGGCGTCCCTTCTTCACTTATCGACGAAATCAACTGAATCCCTCTATCAAAATTTCCTTGGTTAATCATCTCACGCACGACAGCTCTGAACATACCAGTTTTTGGGATATGCTTGGAAACAGGCTGATCACTCACCCACTGCCAGGCAGCTTCGGAATTTTTTTTAGCCCACCCTTTGAGGACAGATCGAATCGCGTTTGCCTGTTTGTTTAAAGGTAAAGACAAGGCAAAATTCATTGCAGCAGAACCATCCAATTCCCCCCATCCACTAAGCAATTGATAGAGCATATAATCTTTTCCAGGAAGATCCTCTAGTAAATCAAGCCTGGAAAAGAGATCGGCAAACTCAGCATCACCAGAAAAATTTTCTGCCACTGCGACGTCTCTCAATTTTCCCTCCTCAGGAGTAGATCGATCGACCCCTTCATTTTTCACGATCGGATGGAATCTCTCGAGTTTTGTTTGATACGGATGATGAACAGAATCGTCAGCTCCATATCGGCCGAGTAGATAACATCCAAAGCCCAAAGCCACCATAGCTGCAAATCTTATAAAACGTCCCCATTTCATTTCTATTCCCTTTCGATAAAAATAGACAATAAACCTCCTTTATCTCATGTCAAACAGACAAAATTTACTCTATCACACTATGAAAAGCCTTCAATAGATTCCTACAATCATCATCAAATGAAAATCTAGCGATATTTTGTTCGCCCTTCTCTATCATCTCCTGAACAAGGTTCTTATCGGCAGACAATTTCTTCAAGACACCCAATATTTCATTTGTATTATCAGGGTTAAAAAACAGAGCCCCTTCTCCAGCAATTTCCGGAAGAGCTGTGACACCGGCACAGGCAACCGGCACTCCCATGGCCATCGCTTCAAGGACAGGCATCCCAAATCCCTCATTAAAGGAAGGAAAAATCAGAGCTTTTGCCTCTTTCAATAATTTTTTATAGACCTCAAAAGAAACGTACCCAAAAAAAACTACATTTTTTTTCAAAAAGAGATTGTCCGCATAAAGTTTCAATTCGTTCATCATTTCGTCTGGATGCCCTGTGAAATACAAACGGTATTCCTCCATGCCTTCATCTGCAATAAACTGGGCAAAAGCATCCAACAAACGACGATGATTTTTGTGCAACCAAAAGTTGGCGGGATAGATAAAATAAGGATCAACAGAAACGTTTTCTTCCTCTTGATATCCTGAAAACTCCTCCAACCCAATCGGATGATATGTGAGAAAAACTCGATTTGGATTTACTGAGAAAGATAATAAAAGACGATCACGCACATCTTTTGAAATCACCTGTAGAGCCGCCTTTGATTCAACCGC
>JANQKU010000245.1 GCA_028280955.1 Opitutaceae bacterium | reverse complement strand
AGGATTGGCTGGATCAGGGGAAACAGATTCCCGGGTTTGCGCATCCTCTGTACCCGGAGGGAGATCCCCGTACGAAATTTCTGCTCGAGCAAATGCAAGCGGGATTTTCAAAGCATCCCATCATGAAAAAGACGACGGCGATTCTCGAAAAAGTAGAAACGCTTCTTCAGCTTCAGCCCAATTATGATTTTGCTCTAATTGTCCTGACAAGGCTTCTGAAATGGCCGGAAGGAAGCGCCTTGTCTCTTTTTGCCTTGGCACGGATTGCCGGCCTCACCGCGCATGTGGTGGAGCAATATCAGGACCCGGCTTTGTTACGTCCACGATCGAGGTACAAAACGTAGTGTTTTAGTTTTTTGATCCGCAGATTTGAAATACCATTAACGCAGATTTTTTATGAGCTAGTTGGGGAAGTTTTGGTTGTTTGATCTGATGCGATTACTTCTTAGGCGATTAATGCCTTGGCGGGCTGAATCTTTTTTTTCAATTGCTTGGCTTGTTTGTGGAGGGCACGAAAATCGCATTCGACTTGGAGACCATGCCAGAAGTCTTCTGACTGATCAAAAAAGGCCCCAAAGCGAATGGACATTTGTGGGGTAATGGATCGTTTACCATGTACGATTTCATTGATGGCACGTGGTGCTACGCCGATGGCGCGAGCCATTGCATTCTGCGAGATGCCCATGGGTTCAAGGTATTCTTCCAGTAAAATTTCTCCAGGTGTAATGGGTGGATTCATAACTATAACGTGTAACGTTATAAGGGTTTTGTCAATGATAGTCGACGATAGCCACTTTATCGGGGCCGTGTTCTGTCCAACGAAAGATGATGCGCCATTGTTGGTTAATGCGAATAGAATGAAAGCCTTTGCGCTTACCATGAAGCGGTTCCAATTGATTCCCGGGTGGAACGGCCAGATCATTGAGCTTTCGGGCTTGATTCATTTGAATCAATTTTCGCAGTGCAACTCGACTGATCGCGGAGAATCTCCGGTTTTTTTCCTCCCGGAAAAGCTGTTCGGTATCTTTATTTGCAAAGGACTGAATCATTCGTGATTGAGAAAACGCTTAACATTTTCAGGGCAATATTGATGAAGGTAGGAGAATTCTTTGTTGGATGGGATCCTGTGGAATATCTTGGAGGATTTTTTATGAATGCCAATGTATATTTTTGATTTAGTCTCACGCTAAGGCACCAAGACGCTAAGATCTTTCATGTACTAGCTGGAAAAGTTTTAGACAGGATTAACAGGATCTACATGATTTTTTGGCTGTTTAATCTGCGCAAATAGTATTTCAAATCTGCGGATAGATTATTAAACCTGTTATTAGTAAATAATCCTGTAGATCCTGTCTGAAGAATTCATCTAGAGATGTTCGAGGAGAACTTCCTTTACTTCATCTGAACCCATATTGAGTTGGTATTCAAAAGGAGTGGCTCCTGCTTTGATCAGTGCCCTGACAATGGATACGTAATCACCCTTTTTATTACCGCAAAATTCGGAACCGTGAATAGCCCAGCCAAGGGGAGGGCCATCCTCAGGCTGGTTAGCGGCGATAACCGGTTTAGCTCCTAGCGCCAGTAAGACAGCAACGGCTTCAAAGCAACCGTTCCAGCCGGCATAGTGAAGAGCTGTCGCATCCCATTCTTTGGAACCGATGAAGTTGATATCAAAGCCTACTTTGTGGAAAACTCGAATGGCTTTCGGGATATTATGAATGGCTGACAGTCGTAGGTTCTTATGTTCTTCTTCGGTTAGGTTTTCAATTAATCCTGGGTTTTCGGATACTAATTGTAAGGCTTCTTTTTCATTACCACGATAACAGGCTGCTATGAGTTTATCGTTTGGTTGTAAAGTTACGGGTTTTGCCCCATGTTTGCGCATAGCTTCCGCATGTTCATCCATTCCGGTTCTCAGAGTGAGATGATAAGGTGTCATGCCGTCCTTACGTTGAATATTGGGGTCACCTCCATGCTCGAGTAGATCTTGTAGAAGGGTCAACGACTGACGTTGCTCAATGGCTTTGTGCAAGGCGGTTTCCTGGACATCTCCACAAAGAACATTCACATCGACTCCCTGTTTGAGAAGCCAGTCAATACTTTTTAAGGCTGTTTCACCACTCTTGGCGTAAGCCAGGTACCCCAGCATAAAATAAAGAGGTGTATTATTCCATATACCGTTGCGTTTGCTGAGATCGAGTCCTGCATCGCGCAAGAGTTCCATGCATTCCAGATAATAATGTTCGCAGGCATGATAGATCGCTTCACCATCATCCAAATTGGCTCCGGCATCGATCAGTGTTTTGGCCAGAGGATAATTGTTTGCTTCTCCCGCTGCTCCGTAAAGAGGTAGTTGCGGTGATTCAGGCCAGTTGGGTTCAAGATAAGGAGCATTAACGTCGGCTCCTCTCTCCAGCAAAAGCTGAGCGCAATGATTCAAGCCTTCAGTGATGTCTGGATTTGATTGGTTGAGCCTGGAAAAACTGACGTAGTGAAGCAGAGTCCATTGATCGCCTCGAGGGCCACCTTTTTGAGTGGCCAGTGAAGGATCTTCTTCAAGAGCAGCTTTGAGTGTTTCGGTGTCGCCTAAAACACAGGCTGTGTATACATTGGTTTTTGCGATTCTTGGCTCATCCTCAAGTAACTCCTTAGCTCTTCCTGTTCTACCATTTGTTGCGCATCGGACAAATTCCTCAACCCGCTGAGGAAAAGTTAAGGTGCGTCGCAGGATTTCCCGCTTTAATTTCGGCCAGCTCGGTAGCCCATATTCACGGGCAATAACCCGTTGGGCATCAGCCAACTTGAAGAAGGGTTGTGGGTTTGGTTTAAGATGATGCTCTTTTGACGCAGTCGCATTGACACGCTCAATCGCATCGGCATTTCCCTGGCGAACTGCTTTGAGCAGGTCACAGGATTGCATCTTCAGGTGGTCCAAGCTTGGCTTGGAAGGCAGTGATTTAGTAGGCATAACCTCCAGTCCTTTCTATTAGGTTTGCTCGGTGTCCGCTTTGCGAGCAGGAATGGAAGTTCCTTTACTGTATAGTTGATTGGCAAGAGGGGATTCTTCCCTTTCCGCGGACCGGCAGCTCACTTGTAAAGCTTCACCAAATGAAGATACTAATGAGTGATCTGTCAAAGAAAAATTAAATGAGCCTGATGGCTTACTGATTTTAAGGGATGCTCTGGGGATGTTTTTTATCCGCAGATTTGAAATACAATTAGCGCAGATTTTTGATCGGTTAGTGTGTTTAGTCTCACGCAGAGACGCTAAGACGCAAAGAGTTTTATAAGCTAATTGGAAGAATTTTAGACAGGATCGACAAGATTTTCAGAATGTTTTCTGGAATTCTTTCCGGCTGGTTCGAAACTTAGCGTCTTTGGGACTTGAGCGAAGCGGGCGTGAGTTTGCTCTTTCTAGGGTTTACTGTCTTGTCTTTTTAGGTTATCTATTAAAGATAATGGCATGTCTGTTGAATCGGAAGAAGATATTATTGCGCTGAAGCGAGTCGGCAGCGTAGTCTACGAAGCAATACATACCATGTTTGCCGCGATGGAAGCAGGTATGACGACGATGGACCTGGAGATGATTGGGGCAGAGGTTTTGCAACGATATGGCGCACGGTCAGCGCCGAAGGTCTGTTATGGCTATCCGTATGCGTCGATGATCAGTGTAAACGAAGAAGTCGCTCATGGAGAGCCGAGTAGACGAATTTTATGTGAGGGTGATTTGGTGAATATCGATGTATCCGCGGAGCTGGATGGGTATTTCGCGGATTCGGGTTATTCTATGTCGGTTGGGCAAGGCAATGCTCAAGCCAATCAACTTTGTCGTGCTGGTAAGAAAGCTCTGCAAGCTGCTATAGGCATGGCTCGAGATGGAAAACGGATTCGCGATGTGGAGCTGGCTGTGCGCAAGGTGGCGCAACAGTATGGTTATTCGATTATCGAGAATTTGGTTGGTCATGGTACCGGGCGTCATTTGCATGAAGAACCGTCCAACGTACCATCCTGGGGAAATCGCAAAGATAAGCGTCGTTTTGTGGAAGGGTCTGTTTTAACGCTCGAACCCTTTCTCTCAACTGGCCCGAGATTTGCCCATGAAACGAGTAATGGTTGGACCATGGCAACGCTGCCAGGCAATTACACGGTTCAATTCGAACATACGGTGATCATCACTCGAGAGACTCCGATTGTCCTGACTGCAGCTTAGATTGTTTCTTTGTTTATTCGCAGATTATGCAGATTTTCTGAAAAGAAGTAATAGGTGGAATCAATTGCCTTTGGCTAGGAAGATTGATTGGAGTAGAGAGGGATTTCTTCACTGAATCGTTTATTTCCAATGAGAAATGCCCCTGTCCATAAACCATTGGATTCAGGCTCTTCCTGATTAAAATACTCAGTTTCGAAACCGAGCTTCTGTTTTTTAATTTCCTCTCGGATCCAGATCAGGTGTCCACGCATTTGTTCTGGGCTGGGTGTAATTTTTTGAGGAGTTTCTAAAGATCGAAAAGGTTTTGCTGGAGTAGAGGTTTTGGGGGAAGCAGCTCCTTCCCAGCCGATACACAGAGCGATTGGTTTGTTCTTCAACCATTTCGTAAGAGGGGATTTGGGGCCAAAGACCGCATAACAGGCATCGCCGCGAGGAGATCCAAACTTTATGGCGTCGATGAAGATGACAGCCGGATTGCTGGACTCAAGTAGGACACGTTTAAAAAGTTTATTTTTATAACTGCCGACATGCGGCCCACGAAATTCTTCATTCTGGCTGTTCACATCCCAACCAGATGCGGCGGCAAAGATGAAAGTACGGGGTTTGCCATCATCATTAAGGCTTTTCGATGCAGTCTTGATTGCCAACTGTTCCGATCCACTAACTGAAGTAGGCGTGCAATGAGGCGGTCGTTCAAGCACACCCCACGAGGCCGGAAAAATAGCGCCGTATTTGTCCTCAGGATCTGGTTTTCCATCGGGAAAACTTCGGGCATCGTTTGGAGTAAAAAGATCGAATTGGAGAAGAGACAGGATGTTGTTGGTCCGGACTCGCCAGTTTTCATGAATCCCGGCGCCGCCGAGGATGTATTCTTCAAATCTTTTAGCTAGATACACGATGGTAGAACCACTTTCGAAGAATATCTGCATGGGTCGCTCGTCCATCTTGGCTTCCTGGTCGCAAGAGTTTGCCTGGCACCAATCGCGAACGCGCCGTTGCATGTGAGCCCAGAAGTGCCGTGCCATAGTGCGTTTGGCGATGGGTTGTTCGTTCATGCGTCTCGCGAGCACGTCAAATTTGCTGATACGTTCGATGACTCCCTGCAGGATAGGGCTATCCCGAATGGCGGAGAGATTCTTTCCCTCAGAACTGCTTGCCCGAATCCATCCATGATTAAGAAGTTCTCGTGCAGCCCGCCCATAACGAAAAGTGTGGAGAGCGAGAACACAATCGCGCTCAAGTTTCATGGCGCCACAGACTTCAAGTGAGAAATAGACAACGATTCGTGCCGCTTCGACTCTATTGCGGAATTTTGTATAGGCGCCTCTCGGCTCTTTAGCGATAAGCTTACGCTTCTTTCGTTCACGTTTCACTTCATCCGAATTAAGGAGAAATGCGATGACCGGGCGGCGGGCTTTGAGGGATTCTTCATATTCCCATTCAGTAAAACTGAGTTTCTTTTTTGCGGCTTCAGGCGATTGTTCTTTGGGAACCAGACTTCCATAAGTCGCACCTAAAACCAGCACATGAATATCGCACTGATCTAGATAGCTTAGGATGACATCGAGTGTTGGGTCAGGGCTGGCTGCCCAAAGTTCGGTTCCACAGGGGAAATGACCTGCCCGCAGGATGGCATCACGTAAGGCTTCACGGACTTCTTTTAGGCCATGAAAGGGGGAGCCAATAAATACTTCAAAACGACGATCTAATTGATTATTCATCTGGGGTATCGATTCTCTTGGATTGGAGGATAAGGGGTCCTTCTCGATTCCTGGCCCGCTCCTAATGTTAACCTAACATTGAGAGCACTCTGACCAAATGCCAATGCAAAATTTATCGGAATGATTCCTTGGGCTTTTATCCACAGATTTGCGATGCGATCTCCGCTCCAGCTCCGTCACAGATTTTTTGATTAGTGTAATTGATCTCACGCAAAGTCCCTAAGATGCGAAGGATTTTTACGAACTAGTCGGTTGTTTTTATCCACAGATTAACGCAGATTTTTATGAGCTAATTGGTTTTAATGATCTGCAGCTCCGATATTATGGGGGGCATTGAAATGAATTTGAAATACAATTTTGCTGCGCCATCTCCACTTTCCTTCCGCCACAAATTGCCTGAAGAGTAGGGCTGTTTTGGTTTTATTTTCGTTAACTTAAAATGAATCTGAATTTAGGATACGTTGGGATGTTTTACTATGCAGCCCATTTTTTATGGTTGATTGCGAGATCGAGAGTCAGTTCGAAAATTTCATCTCTCTTTTTGGTGAATAGATCTTTATTGTAACTATCATTTGGAAGATAAGTATCGAGCACTTTGCCAACTTCATCGCGAACAGCCAGTCGCGTTTGGCTGTCCTTATACCAGTCTTGGACCAAGACCTTAGGGTGTTCTTCTGTTAAGCGTTTAAGTAAAGCTTTGGCAGCAAGGCGAACTTTCTTTTCTTCTTCTTGGGTCATCTTGTCCTTGCATAGGAAATCGTAGATTTCGAGTTCGTCTTCAGTCAGGCCTTTGCGGATGTGGCGTTCTTCTTCTTCTTCTCTAAGTTTTTGTGCGAATTGCAGTAACTCTTCGAAGTCGGCGTCGGCTGAACTACTACCTGTATTGTAATTATCGATGATTTCTTGAAGTCGTTCCGCAAAGTCTCGTCGAGTGCGGTTACGGTTAATCATTTCCTCAAGTTTCTTTTCCAGGAAGGCACGCAGATCTGAGATTTCGATATTTTTGTATGACGCCTGCCTAAACTCTTTTTTTAACTTATCGAAGTCGATTTTGCTGAGATCCCAAACATGGTTCTTTTTCTGAATATTGTACTCTGCAACCGTTTCGCTCGCTTTTTTTAATTTCTTGTGATCGGCAACCAGACTTTCGTCGAGAAGGTTTTCCACTTTTTGAACTGCAGAATCAATGTCTTGCCGCTGAATTACACTGTCGATGACTCCACGTAGATATTGGAAAATCGCAACTGTTCGAACAATTGGATCTCCCAATATTTCTGGTTTACTGGCTTCGTAGAGTGCAGTTATCGTATTTTCGTAAACAGCAAAATTTTTTCTCCACTCGTCCTTGTAGAGCAAACGGTCGGCCCAATCTTCAAAGAGTCCAACCTTTTGGAAAATGTCATTAGTCTCCAGTGCTTTATCAATGTGAACACTTTTGGAGGAGCAGAAGGAGCGACCTTGTTCAATAGTCTCCTTTAGAAGATGATAAAGTTCTTCTTTGTCTTTGATAGGAGGATCGTCGACTCCTTCACCACTTTCGCCATAGTCTTTAATGGCCTTTTTAAGTCGTTTAAAAACTCCGTAGTAATCGATCACTTCCCCGTTCTTTTTTTCAATTCCGTTGATACGATGTGAACTTACACGATTTGCCCGTGCGATGGTTTGCATCAAGGTGTGATCTTTTTGGGGTTTGTCCAAGTAAAGCGTTGAAACGGTCGGCGCGTCGAAACCAGTTAGCCACATGGCACATACAAAGACAAGTTGGAGAGGATCTGTCGGGTCCTTGAATTTATATTCGAGGTCATGCCCGTTATCATCCAACTGGTTCAGTAGCTTTCGGTGGGGTCGTATATCCAACCCTTTATTGTCAAATTTCTCTACTTCGCCGTTTTCTTCACTTATGACAACGGCCATCTCTATCTTCCGCATGTAGTCGACCCGCTGTTTCAGGCGTCGTTTCTCGGTTGCATCGGATGCTTGTTTGATCCTGCGGCGCAGGGCCTTGAGTTCCTCCTTCCAGAGGTGCTGAACCTTGTTATACATTTTCACTGCGGTGAATTTGTCCAAGGTGATGACCATGCCTTTGCCAAGATAACCACGGCGGGGAAAGTGGTAGACGATGTCCTCCGCAATGACTTTGAGGCGGTCATCCCGTTTGATGACTTCGATTTCAGTGGCGAACTTCTTCTCCAGCTTTTCTTGCTGGGTATCGTCGAGATTCTCGTCCTCAAGGATTTCGTAAAATTCCTCGCTGAGATCCTCGTTTTGAATGTGCACCTCCGGCACGCGCTTTTGGTAGAAAAGCGGCACGGTGGCACCGTCATCCGTGGATTGGCTGAAGTTATATTCGGAAACGTAGTCACCGAACCATTCATTCGTCTTGCGGTCGCGTCCGAGTAGTGGCGTTCCGGTGAAGGCGAGGTATTGAGCTTTGGGCAGACCGGCTCGCATGTTTTCAGCGAGAGACTTGTATTGGGTGCGGTGAGCTTCATCGACAATAACGATGATATCATCGCGGTCTGAGAGAAGCGGATATTTCTGCCCCTTGGGCCAGTGGAACTTCTGGATCAGGGTGAAGACGAGGCGCTTGTTCTCGCCAAGGAACTTCCGCATCTGCTCACTGTTCTTCGGCTGGGTCGCATCGGCCTTACGGACGGTGCCGGTGTTGAGGAAGTATCGATAAATCTGGCCATCGAGGTCTTCGCGATCGGTGATGACTACGAAGCTGTAATTGCCCTGGCACTTACGGAAGATCTTCCGGGCGTAGAAGATCATGGAGAAGCTCTTGCCGGAACCCTGGGTGTGCCAGAAGACGCCGAGCTTACCGTCGAATTCCTCGCGGCGAAGGAACTTGTCGAAGCCCTTGTTTACACCGATGAACTGGTGGTTCTGGGCGATGATCTTCTGAGTGTCCTTGTGGTAGAGGACGAAGTTTTCCAGGTAATCGAGCAGCTTGTCCTTCGGGCAGAGTCCTGCGAGGAATCGTTCGGCGCTGGTGCCGTCTTCGCGGATTTGCTCGCGCTTGATCTTCTCCTTCTCGTCGTCGGGACGCAGCCAGTGGAAGAAGTGCTCCCACTCGGCGGTCATGCTCCCCACACGGGTCTCGATGCCGTTGGAGAGGACGCAGAGGGCGTTGGCGAGGAAAAGCTGGGGGATGTCTTCCTTGTAGTTGGTCAGATTGTCGTCGTAGGCGGTGCGG
>JANQKU010000243.1 GCA_028280955.1 Opitutaceae bacterium | reverse complement strand
TAGTCTGTGAACTCACAATCTATCATTCTTCATGAGTACGATCCCAAGTGGAAAAGGGATTTTGCCCGTCTTAATTATGAGTGGATCGAAGAATTCTTTGAAATAGAAGAGATGGATCGAAAGCTTTTGGAGGAACCGGAGCGGTATATCTTGGAGTCTGGAGGACGAATCTTGTTTGCTGAATCTGAAAAGGGTGAGATTATCGGAACATGTGCGTTGATTTCTCGTGAGAAAGGAGTTTTTGAATTGGCCAAAATGGGAGTGACTCGAGAGGCTAGAGGATTGGGTGTCGGTACAGTGATGATGAAGAAGGCCATTGATTTGGCGAAAAGTATCGGTGCATGTATTTTAGAACTGGAGACGAATGATAAGTTAGAGGCTGCTATCCATTTATACGAGAAATTTGGATTTTGCCGTATGGAGCAAAGCCCTCATGGGGAGTCTGATTTCTCCCGTGCAACAGTTTATATGGGACTTGAATTAAAAAATTAACAGAGGTGTTTTTATGCAAAAGATCTATGCAGATGACTTTCATTCGATGGATAATTATTGGATCGAAGGAGGTGAAGATGCCTGGGTTGCAGAGAACCGGCTTTATCAGAAGGCTAATCCTCCTGATAAAAGTGGAGCAGGCGTAAGCACGATTTGGTGTAAAACGAAATTTCCTGAAAATGTGGAAATCCATGTCCATGCTTGCGTGATCGAATCGGTGATTGGTGCCAATAACATCAATCTTTTTTTGTCTTATTCGGATACGGTCAATCGATCTCTTTTCGAAACACGACATGAACGGACAGATGGCGACTATACTCATTATCATGCTCTCAATGGATATATTTTTACCTTCTTACGTGATTGGCAACGAACACAGAAGGATAAGGCAATGGAAGATGAACCTGAAGCTCGTTATCGGATGAGGCGTTGCCCTGGCTTTCATCTGATGACTGAGAAGTATGGTGATAAAAATGAGGCAGGTGTTGTCTACCTGTTAACGATTCGGAAGTATCATGAAGTTCTCTCTTTCGCTGTGAATGGAAACACTATTCTTGAAGGGAAGGACCCGACTCCTCTTACCGGCGGCGCTTTTGGTTTCAGAACGTTTCACACCTTTCTCTGGTGGTCTGGCCTAGAGGTTTACGAATTATGATCAGTCCTACCCCTACCACCATTCCATCATTTCTGATCAGATAGAGTTTCTAAAGATTATCTTAAGGAAAGTTGGGATGAGCGATATGGGACACCATTAAAGAATTATCTAAATGTATAACGTAAATTATTTGATAAGATAACATTAGCGAATGAATAGTTAATCTGACTAAAGGGTAAGCAGTTTCTGAGATGAATCGAATGCCTGACATCTGATAGGCGTGTGATTTTTTCAGCCTGAGGTGTGCACTGTAGAGGATGCCTCAGAGTTGTTTCAATTGTGTAACCTAACGATCCCTCAAATTCATAAAATTATTTTTCTTTGATTGACAAAATGAATCTTATTTGTATTTTTTCTCATGACGAACGATTAGGGGTAAGTTGAAATGGGCAGATGAGTATTGTTGGGTCTTGAGGAGGGTGTATGTATCTTTTTTATGAATACACATAATCCAATGATTACTTTGCTCACAAAATTTATAATTAACATTTATGATTTTGAAAAAATGAAAATAATTACATTGTGCTTTAATGATCGAGAAGGTCTTCTGGGGATGTGCGAATATTGTCTGTATGAATTGGATTCTTAATACAATTAGCAATGCGTTGATGAACTGTTTATGACGAAAAAAGAAGTATACTTTTCTATTGAACCTACTCCTGGCGTTGGATTTACCGACCAAATGAGTCAATTTAGAACTTTTTATAAACTGGGATTGGCGTCAGGTTATATATATCTGCATCACCCTTTCCTTAGTCCTCGAAGTTCAATGAATATTTTGCCGCGCCGCCGTTCCGGCTGGCGTCGGTTTTTAACTTCCGTTAAATGGGTCTATAGGGTTGCCATGAAAAAAATCATGGGGATTGCTATTACTGAATCCAAGCCTGATCAGGATGTGTATGGGTTCCTTGGTTTCAACGAATACTTTCATGAAAAGCATAAGCTGCAAGACTTGAAGCGATTCCAAAAGATTACCGTTAAGCTGGGTGATAATGTGTTAACAGATTTCAACATTAGCACATTGGAGGAACTGCAAAAGTGGCTCGCCGCACATATTCCAGAATCGGTGCCTGTGACAAGTAAGGTTTTGTTGAAAATGATTTTATCTGGCCCTAGAGAAAAGTGTTTTAAACTTATAAACTCTAAGATTTCTAACTATCCTGATGGATTGGATTTGAGGGCAATTTATTTTGAAAAAAGGCGCAAACATCCATGGGGATCGGCATTTGGAGATGGTAAAGTGAAAACTTTGGTGCATATAAGACAAGGCGATACGGCTACCTTGGAAACTCCATGGAATACATATATCAGTTTGTGGCCAAAAAATTGCGCATTTAAAGAGTATAGCCGATTTAGTGATATTCCAACCGATGTGGTACAGATAGAGGATTATCACCGTTTTATAAAAACACTGTTTTCATATTTCACTGAAGGGACTTTTTCGACATTGTTATTTTCCGATGGATTTTATCGTACGTTTGGCCGGCTTAAACGTAACATCCGTGAGCTTAAGCGTAACACTCACCTCAATAATGCATCCAAAAATAGATTATTGAAAATAGATCCTAGACGATATGAAGAGAAAAAATTCTCAATGTTTAGAAGCATAGAGAATAGCAATTTGTTTTTAGGTGAAGATTTTGAAAAACTGCGCCACTTAATCCATTCTTTCATGACAGCAGACTTAATCATAGCTGGTCGGCAACAGGCGATGATTCCAAGCCTAATTGCAGATTATTGCGATATTGAACATACACCGACTGTGATAATTCTATGTCGAACCAATACAATCGATATTTGGGAGTCTTATGAAGCGCTGGGGTTGTGTGAAAAAAAAGATAAGTTTATCTTTGTAGATATGCGTAACCCTGATTACGAAAAGATAGCACAGAAGTTGATCCCATTGTTCACTGTTCCCGGTCAGGTTGGGCTTGAACAAGAGAGTTCTCTTCGTCTTGTGTGCGATTAAATACATAACAAAACGTTCCAAACATCCAAGTTTCCATTTAATTCAGTTGTTATGGAAATGAGAGAGACTTGACGATGGAGTCCTATAATCATGTGAATTATCTCTTCTGCCGGATCAAAGAGAGTGCCGACTTTGGAGACGAGTAATGTTTCTAACGGTTGCTGAAAGAAACATTTCTAACGATTTCTGAAATTCAGAAATGCTTCGCCACTATTGGGGTACTTGTTTAGGTCGAGGAGAGAGCAATGAATAGTCGAGAAAGAGTTCGTTCAATTATTGCGGGTGAACCAGCAGATCGTTGTGGTTTATGGCTCGGTAATCCTCATCCTGAAACATGGCTCTTGCTGCACCAATACTTCGGCACGTCAACAGAAGAAGAGCTTCGCAGAAAGCTGCAGGATGATGTCCGGTGGATAGCCCCATGGGAGGCCTACCAGCATCCCGAAGGCAAACCAATGTTTGATATTCAGCGCAAAGGCCCCGAGCTAGGCGCTGAAGGGGTGTTTGGAGAATGTGAGGACGTTCAGGAGGTTCTCGATTTTGAGTGGCCTAACCCCAATTATTTTGATTTTTCAGAAGTCCTTGAGCAGTTGCGCGATGCGGGAGATGTTTATCGGGCAGGAGGGTTCTGGTGCCCATTCTTTCATCATGTGGCCGACTTTTTCGGTATGGAAAACTACTTTATTAAGATGTATACGCATCCAGAGGTTGTTCATGCCGTTACCCGCAGCATTATTGATTTTTATCTTGAGGCTAACACCCGTCTTTTTGCTATCACGGAAGGACTGTTAGATGCCTTTTTCTTTGGTAATGATTTTGGAACTCAATTGGATCTCTTGATAAGCCCGGAATCATTTAAGGAATTCATCTTTCCCTATTTTTGTCAACTCACTGCACTTGGGCATCAGTACGACTTGCAGGTTATCTTGCATTCTTGTGGTGCTATCAAGAGGGTGATCCCGGACATCATCGAGTTGGGAGTGGATGCGCTTCACCCGTTGCAGGCGAAGGCTGCCAATATGCACGCAGAGTCCCTTGCCGCCGATTTCAAATCCAAAGTAGCCTTTATAGGCGGTATTGATACTCAGGACTTATTGGTGAACGGAACACCTGATGAGGTTAGAGCAGACGTTCGGCGAGTTAAAAAGGCGTTGGGACCACGTCTGGTAGTAAGTCCCAGTCATGAAGCTGTCTTGCCAAATGTCCCTCCTGAAAACCTACATGCAATGGCGGAGGTGGCTATTGAGTAAATAATATCGAACTGAGCCAAACACTCCATTGCCTGTAAACAGGTCGTATCATTGGATTCAATATTTAATAAAGAAAGAGAGACTATCATGACGGGAAGAGACAGAGTCAAAGCAGCCCTTACCTATAGACAACCGGATAGAGCACCAAGAGACTTATGGGCTTTGCCCTACATGTCTCTGTTTCGTAGAAAAGAACTCGAAGAAGTCCAGCGTGCCTTCCCCTCAGATGTTGGCCGACCGGAGTTATCGCCGAGTGCCAGTGATGATGATCTACAAAAACTTTCGAAACCAGGGACCTATACAGATGAATGGGGAAGCATATGGCAGATTGCTGAGCCTGGGATTGTTGGTGAGGTGAAAAATCCTGTGCTTGCCGACTGGGTAGCTCTGGATAGTTTTCAGCCACCATGGAGCTTGCTCCGCAATCTAGATCTGAGTTATGTCAATTATGCATGTGAGAAGAGCGATAAATTTATGCTATCTACTGCTGGTATCAGGCCTTTTGAGAGAATGCAGTTCTTGAGAGGGACTGAGGATGTTTTTATGGATTTGGCTTATGGTACAAAGGAAATCCGTAGACTGATTGATATCATTCATGAGTTTTACCTGGCTGAAGCGGCGATCTGGGCAAGCTCAGAAGTTGATGGGATATTTTTCATGGATGACTGGGGTACCCAGCAAGCATTGTTGATCAATCCAGATTTGTGGCGTGAGGTTTTCAAGCCTCTGTATCGGGATTATTGTGATACTATCCATTCAGCCGAAAAGTTCGTTTTCTTTCACTCAGACGGAAATATTGAAGCAATCTACGGTGATTTAATTGAAATCGGAGTGGATGCTATCAATTCGCAGTTATTCTGTATGGACATCGAAAGCCTGGCGGAGAAATACAAAGGCAAGATAACTTTTTGGGGGGAGATTGATCGGCAACATGTCCTTCCTTTCGGTTTGCCGGCTGATGTCTTTGCTGCTGTTCGTCGTGTCCGTGATGTTTTGGATGATGGGACTGGCGGGGTGATTGCTCAGTGTGAATGGGGAAAAGATAATTCCAGAGAGAATATAGAGGCCGTTTTCGAAGCGTGGCTAGACTAATGATAAGTGATAACTTCATCGAACGAAACAGATCAATGCCTGAAATATTGAACGTTTTCGGGAAGTTCCCATCCACATTGAAGCAGATGAGAGAGCCCGGCATCGTACTGCCGTTCGATTTCATCGAGAGGCATATCGAAATATTCGAATTCTGTGGTAACGTCACCCTGATATCCTACAGTGTCGAGCGCTTTGCCCAGCCGGGAAAAGTCAACGGAACCGAGTCCTGGAGTCAGGGTTAAATTATACTTGGCTCTACTGAAGAGGGCAGGGCGGACGAATTTCTTATCCCGGTCGATCTGGGGCACTGGGCTGGAGTCTCGAAGGTGGATGTGCCACAGTCGATCACCCAGTCTTTTCAGGTAGGTTTCGATATCATATCCGATGAGGCCCCAGTGGCTGGAATCGACTAATATACCCACGTTGGGAAGATCCAGATCATTGAGTAATGCATGTACCGGTTCACAGTCGTTATGTACAAGGTAAAGGTGTGGTAGTTCCAGCAGCATCTTCATGTCGCAGGACAGGGCGTATTCCGCCAATTCCCTATACAGGTGGGTACAGATTTTACGTTGTTCCTCCAGGCTGAACTCTTTATTCGGGCGTCCGTAAGCCATGGTCATCATGGGAAATCCCACTTCCTGCGCTTGCCTAATTTTTCTTTTGCATTCTTCCAACCATTGCTGAGTTGATATTTTGTTATATGAATCGCTCATCACGGGTGCCCAATTCAGCGCGATAGGCTTTAGATCTAAATCTGTTAATTGATCTCTTAGTTCTGAAGGTGAAGGGCTACCGAAATTGAAATGGTAGCAATACCCTCGAAAGCTACCTATTTCAACTTGCTTGAAACCTCGTTTTGCCATGCGAGGCAATGCTTCGTTCAACGTATAATGCGCATATGCGATAGAAGATATGGTCGTAATTTTTGCCATTCTGTTATGTTTTTATTCCTGCCAACTGTAGCAATCGAATGATTGAGGGTATGGATAGTCTCGTCAGTAAAAATGATTTCTCTCATTCGCCGATCTACTCATTGCTCCTGATTTCACCGTGAGTTGCCTATTTAATTGCCTAGTCTAGATAAAGTTTTTTAATAAGAAAAAACGCTAATTTTTAACCAGCCTTAATGAGGGTAAAAATGAAAAAACAACTCGTTCTGTTTATACTTCTTTTTCCAGTTCTGTTACTTGCAGAAAGTATCAGTGATTTTAATGGGAGATGGGAAATCATTCCCGGAAAAAGTATCGATGTGGGAAGATATGGGGGCTTTGTGTTGGATGTTAAAACAAATGATAGTGACCTAACTATCCTGAAGGAAAGGATTGTGAGAGGGCGTGATTATTCCGAAACGATGGAGCTCCAGATCGATAAGACGATAGAGAAAGAAATATCCTCCTTTCGTTTGTCAGGGAATATGTATCTGGGGGTTCGTATGAAAAAGGGCGATACGCGAACATTTTCGACTAAGTATAGTGAAGAGACCAATACACTATCTGTGATAGAAGAGATACCTGTCTTGATTTCACAGGGTGCGAGTTCAATAACCAATACTCATACGTTGATAAAAAACGATGACGATACTCTGACTTACAGGATAGTCAGGTCAAGTCGAACGGGTGGGGATGACATTGTCTATACTCTGAAACGGGAAAATAGTAAAAGAGCTTGGTACATGGAGCTGGAAGACGATTGGAGCATTGATGGAAAACTCGATCAGAATGCCCTATTGATCAGTCTTCAGGGTGTTGCCAACATGGACAATCCTGATCTGTATTTTGTCTACCCGGAAACCTGGGATTTTAATTTTACGCCAAACGTCCGTGAGTTTCTAGAAGATCAACACAATTTTACTTTTTCTCAGTTGAGGACTCCAGAACAAGCGCTAAGGACTTTTAGAGAAGAGATAAAAGGTTATATTGTATGGGATAAAGAGGTCAGAACTTCCTTGATCGTTGCCTTTACCTTAGCGGGCCTGGAACAGGCCATTGTCGTATCGGAAGAGCAAATTCCGCTGATGGAAAAATTTGGGATTTCGATGATTAAAGATTTTAGAGGCCAGTTTACCGGTCAAAGTGATGTACAAATTTATACCTGGGCCAAAGCAGAGTATTGGGATAGATGTGCAAAGGATTCGATCGTTTGGCTTGGCGGGGAGCATGGGAGAATCATGAAACCAGGAGTGGTTGATTGGGGCATGCACAATAAAGCCTTTTTTCAGGATCTTTCCTGCAAAAAAACAGATGTGGAGGAGTATGCCATGGCCAGTGAATTGCTGGCTGACTTAAAGCCAATGTCTATGGTTTATGGTTGGCATTCTTATGGAAAAGACAGTGAAGCAGAGTTCACGACACTCTGCTCTCAGCACGGACATCGAATCAGTGGGCTGCATACTCTGCCCAATATGTCATTTCTGTCTCAGGAACAGGTTTCTCCTGGCTTTGAATTTAAAAACCAACACAATCTTGAACCAGGCAAAGAATACAAACCAGAGAAGAAAGTCTACATTGCCTGTATTCAAACTGATTGCCTGGGACTCGGTGCATGGACGCAACCTGGGCGTGGCAAGATACCCTATGCCTGGGAAGTAACGATGAACTGGAAATGGATGGCGCCAGCTATGTTGGAATTTTTCTACAGTCAGGCAACTTCTAATGATTATTTTATCGGTTCATTAGGCGGACCGGGCTATATGTACCCCAGGGCGATACCTGAAGACAAACTTCCGGATCTGGTTAAAAAGGCTGCAGCCATGATGAAGGATCTCGATCTTAATTATTTTGAAATTATGGATCACGCACAGTTGGGACAAAAGGAGCCTAATAATAATCTGACCCTGGATATCATAAAAACCTATTTTGAACACATGCCGGATGTCATAGGTTTCGGTAATGGTTATGGGCCATCACATACTTTTTATAGTGATGGTGATCGCACGATGATCTCATTCGATTATTATTTGTCACAGACTAGATCTGAAGAGAATGCAGTGGCGGATTTGCAGGAACTCATTACCTTAAACAAGGAAAGACCTTACTTCCTTTTGTTGCATGTCAGGCAATGGAGCAATATTGATCGGGTAAAAAGCATTCTGGATCAACTGGGCCCGGATGTGGAAATTGTGCCTTTGGATGTCTTTACCGAAATGGCTAACCATACACCAACTTTTGAGAATTGGTATCTAGAAAACAGAGACGACTAATTCGGTTTTTAGAGAATAGTATTTGATTTAAATCTATTTAAGAATTAGAAAGTATTCATAAACAGGGAGCCCTCAGTTATGAGGGCTCTAATGTTAGAATATTGTTTACGATTTCATCATGGAAAACCAATACTTTAAATTGGTCTGTTGTATATTTTTGGGAAAAGGGTAGATATCGATAAAAGGTTTTCCATAAGCATTTTGGAAGCTTTCGAAGTTTATTGTGTCGAAAAGCTATCCGGTAGTACGAAGTCCGCTGGCGATGGCATTGACGACGAGGAGTAGTTCATCCATTAAGTCCTTGTCTTGGTGATTTGCTTTCCGTATTTGTCTAAGCAGTTCAATTTGCCTGTGATGGAGTGCTCTCAAAGGTCTTTGTCGTTCTTGTAATGTTTTCCAAAATCGAGGGCGTCTTCCTTCGAGTGGACCGGAGAAGATATGTTGAATATGTTTTAGTGAAAGGGTTCGTTCACCAAGAATTTGTTTTAGGAATTTTTCTCGAATTGTGTGTTCTTCGACAAGCTCGGCATAACGACGCATCCATTCTTCGTCCGAAGTAGCCAAGCTACTTTCTATATTGTAGAGTAAATAACGTAGGAATGGTGTTGTCTGTACATTATGGATAATTGATTTATAAGCATCGGGGGACTCTTGTTCGAGCATCTCGAAAGCTGTTCCCACTCCATACCATCCGGGGAGATAGTAACGAGCCTGATTCCAACTGAAGACCCAGGGTATTGCCCTTAAATCTTTGAGCGTTGCTTGTCCGGTGCGACGTGCTGGGCGCGAACCGATTCGGCTACGTTCGATTACATCTATTGGTGTAGTTTCGCGGTAGAATGATAAAAAGCCTGCTGAGTTGAGCAGTGCCTGATAGGTAATGCGCGAGCTATCGACAAGAAGTTCCATTGCTTGGCAAATCGCTGGATTCTCCGGCAACTGTGTTGCCAGCAATTGTGCTCCCAGTGTTCCTGCCATGAGCCATTCGAGATTAGCGGCTGCTGTGGATGTCACGTTGAATTTCTGAGCAATGACTTCACCCTGTTCCGTCATTCGCAGTCCTCCCTCAAGCGAGTGTTTCGGTAATGCCTCAAGGAATCGATGGGTTGGGCCAGCTCCTCGGCCAATCGTTCCACCTCGACCGTGAAAGAAGATGATTTTGATTTGGTGTTTATTGCCTATATCCAGCAGTTTGCGCTGAGTATTGTGCAAAACCCATTGACTGGCTAGAATTCCAGTATCTTTGTTGCTGTCACTGTAACCCAGCATGATGGTGAAGCGTGGTGTTGGATCAGACCGGCTTTCTCCCAGGCTGGACTGGGTGCATGGATGGGCCAAAAATGCATCGGTAATCGCCGGTGCACGCTCCAAGTCTTCGTAGGTCTCGAACAATGGTGTGACTGGTAGCAAGCAACGAAGCCGATCTGCATTCTCAATAGTCAGGCCAACTTCTTTTCCCAGCACATAGACAGTAAGTAGATCGCATACATTCCGAGTCATGCTGACGATGAGATTTCCCAGTCCACCAGTACCGAAACGTTCGATATAGCGAACCACTGTGGCAAGAGTAGCGCGTGCTTCTGTCGCTTCCGGCGGTAGTTTGGT
>JANQKU010000241.1 GCA_028280955.1 Opitutaceae bacterium | reverse complement strand
CTCCAGTTGTATTAACTTTCGGCCATTGTATCGATTCCAGGAAAGCTTATAAGCAACATCTATCGATTTTCCCATCGGGGGGATTGAATCGGCCATTTTCCAGGCAACTCCTGAAAGACTGCGCCCCCTTTTATCCCTTAACTGAAACCGGAAATGCTGCTCTTTAAAAACAATGGGCGAAGTGGCCAATTGCACCGATCGTGATGCAAAAATAGGTTCCTCATTACTTTGCCCAAACGGATGAACCATATCCAATTCATCCAAAAGTTCATCCTCGATCTGTTCCAGCTCCAACCATTGGGCTATCTCAACCACCGGCTCTTCTATGCCCGCTTCACATGCTTTCCTTACCGCCTGTGAAAAACGCTGTTGGAAAGCCTCTACCTTTGTAATCGGCAGAGAAACGCCGACTGCCATAGGATGTCCACCCCAACTCTCCAGAAGATCACTACAATCTGCTAAAACATTGACCAAATTGACACCATTGGCACTGCGACCGGATCCTTTGGCCAAATCCCCTTCTTTTCCCAAAACGATACAAGGGCAATGATATCCCCTGGACAAACGACTTGCCAAAATCCCCACCACTCCCGGGTGCCAGTCATCACCATACAAAACAATACCGTCTTCTCCTGCATGAGCCGTCTCTATCAATTGAAGAGCGCTCTCCGTCATCTTGCGCTCAATATCCTGTCGTTCACAATTAAAACCATCTAATTCCCGAGCAATTTTGGAGCAAAACCCTTCATCATCACCCAATAACAATTCAACGGAAATAGCAGCATCCGCCAATCGTCCACTTGCGTTGATACGCGGCCCCAACTTAAACGACACGTCCACGGGACGAACTTCATCTCCATGTCGGATGCCGGAAACGCGCATCAGGCTTTTCAAACCTGGTCTTTTTGTCCGAGGTAAAATCTTCAACCCATGACTGGCAAAAACACGATTATCAGCCAGCAGAGGGACCATATCCGCTACCGTCCCCATTGCCACTAAATCGAGATAATTCTTAATCTTGATTTTAAAAGCACGAGCGTCCCCTTCTTCCCGCCTCAATTTAAGTAGTCCATGAACCACCTTAAAAACTAACCCCACGGTGCAAAAATGCCGAATTTCCTCAGCATCTTCGTACACATGCGGGTTCACCATCAAGCAGTCATCTGGGATATTTTCTTTTGAACGATGATGATCAATGACGATCACCTCTATTCCTATGGAGCGGATATAAGCGATTTCATCCACTGAATTGGTCCCACAGTCCAATGCGATAAACAACCCAGGATTTCCCGCTTCCAGAGCTCTATCAACGGCCTCCCGACTCAATCCGTATCCCTCATCCAAACGACGGGGAACCACAAAACTCGGATCATTCCCCATTTGCCGAAGCACATCAACTAATAAGGTAGTGCTGGTCACTCCATCGACATCGTAATCTCCAAAAATAACGATGGATTCATTTTTATCAATCGCCTGAGAAATCCGTTGAGCAGCCTCTTTTAAGCCCGTTAAAAGAAAAGGATCTCCCAGATGGGCGAGACGGGGATAAAGAAAGTCTTTCGCTTCAGCTACCGTTGCCAATCCATTGCGAACAAGGAGCCCTGCGAGAATCTCAGAGACTTTTAACTGCTCACTCAGGAGGATAATTTTTTCGCTATCCAGCGAATGATAAATCCAACGCATGTATTACCCGCTCAATTACTTGGAAGCCTTAGTGGAAGCTTCCCAATCGTATTTGGGTGTAATATCATGTGAAGATTCAACATGATGACGATCTCCCTTATGCCACCAGAAAAAGACCGGACTGGCAATGAAGATGGAAGAGAACGTTCCCGTTAAAATACCGATAATAAAGGTAAGCGAGATAGCTTCAATGACTCCTCCGGCATAAACGAAAAGAGATACAGCTGCCAAAAGAGTGGTGAAACTCGTCAATAAAGAACGAGACAAAACCCTGTTAATAGCGAAGTTCACCACATCTCGAAGTGTCATTGTCGGTTTCAACGATAATTCTTCACGAATTCGATCAAAGACCACGATCGTATCATTTAATGAATATCCCGCGATCAGAAGAATTGCCGCCACCATCGGCGCTGTGAACTGATAGCCCAAAAGAACGAACAGGCCAATCGTCATGCAAATATCATGCACCGTGGCCACCACAGCTCCAATCCCATAGCCAAATTCAAACCGAAGAGCCACATAGAGAAGAATCCCGATCAACGAAATTCCTATTGCCCAAAAGGCATTACGCAGAATCTCTTTCCCAATGGTCGGTCCTATATGGGTTTGGCCGATTTCATCAAATCCAGCTGAAGCAAACTCAGTTTGAAGCGCCTCTACCAGTTTACTACCCTGCTCCACCTTAGTCTGTACTTTGAGAACCGCCAATCCGCCACCCAATTGCTCATGATAAACCGGAATCACTTCACCGACTTCATGTTTTTCGGCAGCTGCCCTGATATCTGAAACATCTACCTCTTCCTGAAAGGACAAGGTGACTTCATCTCCTCCAATAAAGTCGATACCAAAAATCGTATCCCATCTGGCTACGACAACCGAAATGCCAATCAGCACAATGATCCACGAAGCGATGAAAGCAGGTTTACGGTGTTTCAGAAAATCAATCGATGAGTTTTTAATGATAGAACCCATTGAAAGTTTTTTCAAAGTACCGGATTCGATCAGCAAGTCCAACAACAAGCGATTGACAATGAGCGCGCTGAAAACCGTCGCAAAAACACCGATGGCCAAGGTAATCCCAAATCCCTTGACCGGGCCGGTTCCAAAAAAGATCATGACACCCGAGGTAATTAAAGTCGTCAGGTTCGCATCCAGGATAGTTGATAAAACCTTATCGAAACCACCGTGCAACGAAGCGATCAATGACTTACCCGAATTGAGCTCTTCTCGAATCCGCTCAAAAATAAGAATATTGGCATCCACCGCCATTCCGACCGTTAGAACAATACCGGCAATACCAGGTAAAGTCAGAGTCGCCCCAAAACTCGAAAGCACTCCCAATAAGAACAGCAGATTCACACTCAAAGCAATGAGCGAGACCACTCCTCCCACTCGGAAATAAAGGAGCATAAATCCAAGAACGAGGATCGCCCCAATGATCGACGCTCTCAATCCACTCGAGATGGCATCCTGCGCCAAAGATGGCCCTACATCATTGATTTCCATTACCTCCAGAGAAACATCGAGAGGGTTGTTGAGGACATTGGCCAGATCGATGGCTTCACGCTGCGAAAACGATCCAGAAATTTCTGCACTGCCGCCCAGAATAGCCTCACGCACAGTAGGAGCCGAATAAAGAGTTCCATCCAAAACAATGGCCAATCTTCCCACTCTGCCTGTCCGTTCATTGTTTTCCTTAATCGATTGTGTCACATCGCCAAACCGATCACTTCCTTCACCGGTAAATTTTAATAAAACTCTGTAAGATCCAAATTCATCTGTAGAAGGATACGCTTCTTTGACGCTTTCTCCTGTCATCTCCGGAATACGTTTTACAAAGAGATCTTCTGCGTAGAATTCATTACCTCTTTCCGTTTCCAACGTCATAATTTCGTAACCGGGAGGAATATCATTCACCGCCCCGGAAACCGGTGTAAGAGAAGGATGAACCAATTTAAAATCCAACCGGGCAGGTTTTTTCAAATCGTCAATCACCGTCGGATTATCCTTTAAAGATAATTCAGCCAGTTGCACCTCGATTCGATTGTTTCCGACAGCACGAATAATAGGCTCTGACACCCCAAAGGCATTCACTCGCGTGCGAATAATCTGGATCGCTTTACTCAGATCTTCCTCCTGCTCAAAGGTAGATCGTCCCAAAGTTTCCGAGGCATCAATCTCCATGGTGAAAGCAACACCACCTTTGAGATCCAGCCCAAAGCGCAATTTACTCTTAGATAATCGTAACAGTTCGTTCAGCACCAGATCATTGCGGCGCTTAATATTTGTTAAGGAATCTTCCAGTTTAATCTCCGGAAAAAATTTGGATAAATCGATTTTTTCCTCTTCTCCAATTTGCCTAAGAGCCACATAGATACCGGAGTGTTCTCCGCTTTCAACCAATTGTTCCGCTCTCGATAAAACCTCCGCAAATTCAGGAGTGGAAACAACCTCCTCCTCTAAATACTCTCCCAAAGGAGTATCTTGATAGGGAATAAGATTCAATGCCGCCCAGAAAGCGATGATTGTAATGAAAATGATTTTCCAGAGATTTTTACTGGCCATAGGGGAAACAAAATTTAATAAAATGAAACAAAGTCGAGCGACTCTTCATCTTTCATTGTTGTTTTAGATGATTTAAGCTCGAGCGGTGGAAAACAATTGCGATACGAAAAACGAAGAAAGTTAAGACTCCTTTTTCGTTACCACTGAACTGACAAACCCCTTCCCCAATTCAATTTTTGTATTATCAGCGATTTTTACCACAAAACAATTCTCCTTCACATTGGTAATAACACCATAAATGCCTCCAGTTGTAATGATTTCATCGCCGGTAGTCAGTTCGCTTAACATCTTTTGGTGCGCCTTCTGTTTCTTACGCTGAGGGGCAATCATCAGAAACCACATCGCGGCAAAAAGAAGAACGAAGAAAATAAGCTGGCTGGCGCCTGCCCCCCCACTGGGAGCCTGCTGAGCTAAAATTAACGGAAAATTTGTCACTAAGTCGATATTCTGCATTGCGTTACGAGGGTTTTTGAAAATTAAAGGGAGCAATCAATCCAGCAGCCTCTCAAAAAGCAAGCCCATAACCCGAAAGAGAAGACCCCTTTGAACAAGAAAATCGAAGACGATTGGTCCAACAAACAATCCGAAGAACTCTATGGATTCAAGCGATGGGGCCAGAATTATTTTACCGTCGATGAGAAAGGCTACGTCAACGTAAAGCCTCTTGGCGACGGTCAAGAGGTTCGCATTCTGGATGTTATTGCTGAAGCCCGTCAAAAAGGCCTTTCCAACCCGATGGTCATCCGGTTCCAGGATATCATTCGCCATCGTGTCGTTAAAATCAACGAAGTCTTTGCCCAGGCCATCGAGGAAGAGAAGTATAAAGGAACTTATCGAGGTGTCTTTCCCATCAAAGTAAACCAGATGCGCGAAGTCATCGAAGAAGTCCTCTCCGCTGGAGAAAAATACGCCTACGGTCTTGAAGCTGGCAGCAAGCCCGAGCTTATGATCGCACTGGCGATGCATGACCATGAGAAAAAACTCATCATCTGCAATGGCTACAAAGATGAAGACTACATCCGTGTCGCTCTTCTCGGGAAGAAATTAGATAAGGAAATTATCATTGTCGTCGAACAACTTTCCGAAATTGACAACATCATCAGAGTATCCCGAGAAATGAAGGTTGAGCCTCTCATTGGATTACGAGTAAAACTCAATACTCAGGGCGAAGGGAAATGGGCAAAATCATCAGGAGACAGTGCAAAATTCGGCCTTAGCACCTCGGAAATTCTGACGGCCTGTCGGCGGTTAAAGGAAAACAACTTAAGCCAATCCCTCCGCCTTCTTCATTTTCATATCGGTTCGCAGGTTCCCAATATTATAACCATCAAAAACGCGGTGGTCGAAGCTACCCGATTCTACGTTCAACTCGTCCGACAAGGTTTTCCCATGGGTTACATTGATGTCGGCGGTGGTTTAGGTATCGATTACGATGGGAGCCGAAGCAACTTCGAAAGCTCCGCAAATTATTCAATCGATGAATATGCCAGAGATGTTGTTTCCAATGTACGTGATATCTGCGATGCAACGAATACTGCTGCGCCTGATATCATTTCCGAAAGCGGCCGGGCCATCGTAGCGCCACATTCGATTCTCATCCTCGAAGTTTTTCAGAGAATTTCCAAAAAACGCTCTATTCTTAAACCGGAACATATCACATCGACTCATAAAGTGGTCACCGATTTGAAAGCGATGCTCAAAGATGGCAGTAATTACGGCCCCCTGGAGCGCTTTCACGATGCCCTTCAGAAAAAGGAAGAAGCCTTTTCCCTCTTTAATCATGGCTATCTCGATCTGGAAAGTAGAGCACAGGCAGAATCCCTCTTCTGGGAAATCTGTTATCAAATTTCTCAAAATCAATCTCCCGGCTACCAGCCCGAAGAACTTATAGAGCTCAACAATCTCTTGGCCGATCAGTATGTCTGCAACTTTTCTGTCTTCCAATCACTGCTCGATCATTGGGCTCTCAAACAACTTTTCCCCATTGCCCCATTGCATCGGTTAGCTGAGAAACCCTCTATTAAATCAACTCTGGTTGATATCACCTGCGACAGTGACGGAAAAATCGCCAAGTTCATCGATCTACAAGACGTCAAAGATACCATCCAGCTTCACCCTCTCAATGGAAGGCCCTACTACATTGGCATCTTCCTTACAGGCGCCTATCAGGACATCATGGGGGATCTCCACAACCTCTTTGGCAGGGTCAATGAAGCACACGTTTTCCTCGAAGAAGATGAAGAAAATGGCTTCTACATTGAAGAAACCATCAATGGAAATCGTATCAGTGAAGTCCTCAAAGGCGTCCAATATCAACCCGACGAACTTTGCCGCCTGATGAAAAAACAGATCGATGAAGCGACTCGCAATGATCTGGTGAAACCACGTGAAGGTGTCCGTCTGCTCGAATTTTACGAAGCACTTATTCAGGATAAAACGTATCTAAGTATTACTCACAAAAAAACACGAAAGCAGCCTTCGGGTGGCAAGCCCTCTGCTTCCAAACGCAAAAAAACCTCTCGAAAAAAGCGAAAAGGGAATAAAGAAGCCTCTAAACAAAAGAGCAAGGACACTCCCTAACGCCATTCATGTTTTGGATACCGTCCAGCCAAGGCTGGTTTTATTTCCGGGTACGTCTTCTGCCAGAAAGATTCCAGATCATCCGTAAGCTGTATCGGTCTTTGATTTGGAGCTAAAATTTCTATTTTCAGATTTAATCTCCCGTCTGCAACCGAAAGCATTCCCTTCACATCGTACAACTCCTGTATTCGGGCGGACAGTATGGCCACTCCATCTTCCAGATAACGAACTTTAGCTTTGCCTCCACCAGGAAGGATATAGCGTTCCGGCAAATATTCTTCCATGGCTGCAGCTTGCTCCGGACCAAGCCAACTTTTCAAAGTGGGCCACATATCCAAACGCTTAACTTCCTTAAAACTACGTAAACCCAGGCAAGCTTGCCTCAGCAAAAACCTTCTTTCCTCTCCAGCGATAGAAGAGATTGCAAACTCCGGGAAAAGACTGCTGAAACAATTCACCCGATTGATCCACTGTTCAACCGACTCATCCCAGGCCGGAAGCTTGCATCTGCCATTCACTATTTGGTCCGCCAATATTTCAGCCGCTCCATCATCCGAGACCCCTTCAGATTCTTTATCCTCCAAAACCAAATCCCTAAAAAGTCGCCTTCTGCGGTCCACCACTCTTTTTCCCGAAGAATCCAACGATGTTATCGATTCCTCTTTAAACTCTTCCGGAAAAAGCTCTCTCAACCAGGATTCCTCCACCTGCGAACACATGGAAAGAATCGTCGAAACTTCCCCCTTTTTTCCTTCAATTTCACTGACTTCCGTTGCCACTAATAATGGACTTTTCTGCACCGCACTGGTCCTGGCCAAATTCCCACGCCGTCCATGCACAATAGCACAACGTAGCGTTCCCTTATCCATTCTCTTGGCCAATTGATTGGAAAAACCACTCAAGAGACATTTCCCCAATTCATTTCCATCTACTAAATCGACTTCCGTTGAAAGTCCCCGTTTTTTAGCAATCGTTAAAAATTGACCAGCCAATTTTCCAGCCTGGCGGGCCGCTTGAGCATGAATGCCCAATCCCCGACATACATCGATTGAATAACCAGCCTCTTTAGCATGTTTCCAGGCTGAAAGGACTCGGGTAAAATCAGAATGGCTATCAATACCTAAAACATCATCGCGACGTTGCTCCGTCTCTTTATCCACTCTCCGCAAAAGAATGCCCCTTCCCTGCACGAGCGCTATCATTAAAGCCATCGATGGCACACAGCCATAATGATCGGCGGCCAACATCATTCGCGCATATCGCGGATGCAGAGGAAAAGCCAGCATCCGTCTACCGACCTCTGTAATTTCACCATTCTGGTAATGCACTGCTCCTAAATCTCGCAGCAACTTTTCTGCATTCTCAAGTGATTCATCTAAAGGAGCATCCAACCAGGGAAATAAAGACACTTCCTTTAACCCACTTGCCTTCAGGGCCAGAATCACTTCTGACAGATCAATCCGATAAATCTCCGGAAGCTCCTTTTCCTGTCTGAATTCATGATCCCGTTCTGTCCACAAACGCAGGCAATGGCCAGGCGCAGTCCTTCCTGCCCTTCCCCTTCTCTGTTCAGCCGATGTATGGCTGATCTTCTCGATGGTTAACGCATTGATACCACGATTCGGATCAAATCGGGCCATTCGCACCAACCCTGAATCAATGACAAGCTGAACACCCTCAATGGTAAGAGACGTCTCTGCCACATTGGTTGAAACAATCACCTTACGCCTCTTAGTCTGCTCGATCGCACGATCCTGCTCTTCCGGAGGCAATTCCCCATACAGTGGACAAACCTCAAATTCTTTACTCGAAAGCCTTGCCTTTAAAAGCTCCACTGTCCGGACAATCTCATAACCTCCCGGCATGAAAATCAACGCATTCCCAATGGTATGCCTCTCAAGCAATCGAATCGTTTCCAAAGCCGCTATATCCCAAATTTCACTTTTCTTTCGTTCAGGTGATCGAGTCAGATAAGCGACTTCTACCGGATAGGTCCTCCCTTCTGACTGAAGAACCTGACAAGGAGCTAAATAGGACTGAAGCTTTTCAGCCTCCAGGGTGGCCGACATCACCACAATTTTCAGATCAGGTCGGTGCTCTTGTTGTATTTGCAAAGCCCTTCCCAAAGTAATGTCTCCGTAAAGATGCCGTTCATGAAATTCATCAAAAATCAAAACAGAAACTCGCTTCAACAGATAATCATCCAGCATCTGCCGAAGCAATACCCCCTCTGTGACAAATCGAATCCTCGTTTCAGGTGAAATGTGAGATTCAAACCGGACTTGATAGCCCACTAATCCTCCTACTTTTACTGCCAACTCTGCAGCAACTCTTTTCGCTAACAAGCGGGCGGCCAAACGCCTGGGTTGCAAAATAACAACCTCTCCTTTCACTAGAAAACCTCCTCGATAAAGCACCTGCGGGATTTGAGTCGATTTTCCAGAACCCGTCGGGGCTTGTATAATGACTCTTCCCCCCTGCTGAAGAGCTTCCAGGAGGCTCTTCTCAATTTCGTAGATAGGTAATCTTTTCACTTCCGGCATAGGTAAGGACGGCAAGCGAAACCCTTTTCACCTGAAGTGAAAACATAAAAAAGGTCTTCAAAGTCCCGAAAGCTAATACTTGCATTTCCAAATAAGCACTGCCAACGTTCGCCCCTTTTCTTCTGTCCAGCAGATTTGCCATGAACCACGAAGACATCCGAAACATAGCTATTATCGCTCACGTCGACCACGGAAAAACAACCCTGGTCGATAAACTGCTGCAAGAAGGTGGTGTCTACCGGGAGAATCAAACCGTTACAGAACGGGCCATGGATTCAATGGACCTTGAGAGAGAAAAAGGCATTACCATCAAGGCCAAAAACACCTCTGTTCACTGGAAGAACAAAACCATCAATATTGTCGATACACCTGGCCATGCTGATTTTGGCGGTGAAGTGGAACGCGTTATGCAGATGGTGGACGGCGTTCTTCTTCTGGTGGACGCCTACGAAGGCCCTCAGGCTCAGACTCGTTTTGTTTTACGCAAAGCCCTCCAGCAAGGGCTCAAAGTCATCGTTGTCATCAACAAGATCGACCGCGAACATGCTGATCCCGTTAAAGTACACGACAAAGTCCTAGAACTGCTCCTCGATCTCAATGCCACCGAAGATCAGTTTAATGCCCCCTTTGTCTATGCCAGCGCCAAAACCGGCTTTGCCGTTAAAGAATTAGATGATCCTAGAGAGAATATGGTTCCTCTTTTTGAAACCATTCTGGAGCATATTCACCCTCCAGAAGTCGACTCCTCCCGTTCTTTCAAAATGCTGGTCAGCAACATCGATTGGTCCGATTATGTTGGTCGTATTGCGGTTGGCAAAATCCTGAGCGGTCAAATTGCCGTGGGTGACCCGGTATTCGTCATTCACAAAGATGGGAAACGCGAACGCTGCAAAATAACCAAAGTATTGGAATATTCAGGACTCGGCACAAATGAAACCTCCAACGCCGTAGCCGGAAATATCGTTGGTTTATCCGGATTTACGGAGATTGATATCGGAGAAACCTTGACCATCGAAGAGGAAGGCGAAGCGCTTCCCTTTGTAGAAATCGATCCACCCACCGTTCAAATGGAATTCGCCGTTAATGACGGACCTCTGGCCGGACTGGACGGAAAATATGTTACCTCCCGTCAATTGCGCGACCGTCTTTATCGAGAAGTAAAAACAAATATTTCCATTATTGTGGAAGATGGTGAAGAAGGAGGTGTCTTCAACGTCAGTGCACGAGGTGCCATGCAAATAGCCGTTCTGGTCGAACAGATGCGTCGAGAAGGTTTTGAACTTCTCGTCTCTCGTCCCACTGTTATTACAAAAACCGTCGATGGGAAAACCTTGGAACCTCTGGAAACCCTCTGGATCGAAGCACCCGAAGAATGCGTCGGCACCATTGTGCAAAACCTGGCTAATCGTAAAGGTCAGATGACAAACATGGAAAAACACCATGATACCGTTACCATCGAAGCAGATATTCCCACTCGAGGACTGATCGGACTGGAAATAGATCTGGTCAATGCCACCAGCGGCCGCGGTGTGATGTCCCACCTTTTCAAAGAATACACTCCCTGGGCAGGCGAGATCAAGACCCGACAAAGCGGAACCCTTGTTTCCATGGAAAGAGGCACCACCAGAGCCTATTCATTGGCTGCCCTTGAAAGTCGTGGCAAGCTTTTCGTCGGCGCCGGTGAAGAAGTCTACGAAGGAATGATTGTCGGTGAAAATCCCCGCACTGAAGACATGCCAATCAATCCCACTAAAGGGAAACAATTGACCAATTTTCGCTGTCAGGGGGAAGGAAAAGGCATCCAACTCTCACCCCCTCTCCGCCTTTCCCTGGAAAGAGCGATCGAATACATTGAACCCGATGAATTTGTCGAAGCAACACCCAAGTCTCTTCGACTGCGTAAACGGATCCTTGATTCAAACGCCCGCAAAAGAGCCAGCAAGTAGTTCTGCCCTCATAGATTGGGAAAATAATCCAGGCTCAGAAAAGCACGACAGCATTTTACAATTCCAAAAGTTTTCGTTACACAATGGGATGAAGTTTCCATCGATACTTGTTTCCCTTCTTTTACTCTCCCTTACGGGCGCAAATTCTCTAGCAACAACATCACCCTTTTCGCAAACGCTTCTTGAAGATGAAAACATCTGGGGTGATGGCAAAGCAGAATACAGTATCTACGAGGCAACTCTGCTTCGTTACGGAATTTCTCGTTCATCTGAAGTCCGTCATATTTTAGTGAGAGAACCCTTCTCCACCAAAGCTCTGGTAAAAGCCGATAACTGGCAATCAGAAGATACCTATAACGTCCTGAAACTGAATCAAATCATCCGCGTTCCCACGGGAAGCTATCGCTATGACCAGATGTATTCCTCCTTTTGGAAAATAGATAATGGCGATCTATTGAAGTTCAGCCTTTCCAGTATCGACAGCTGTGGCAACACCTACAAACAAGGGCGTCGCATTTCAAACGGATTCCATTACCAGGCTTTTACCTATTGGGAAGGAATGGATGAAGTGGATAGCAAAACTGCCCTACCCTCCAATACTCTGTTTTACGATGAGCTTCCCTGGAAACTGAGAACTCTCGACTGGAAAGAGGGCTCTACCTTTACAGCTCCTCTGGTACCCTCCGTTATCAACTCAAAAGCAAAACCCATCAAGACCTCTTCGGCTAAATTTACCATCACATCATCCGGTGAAAACCGCATGGTAACTGTTCGACATGCTCAAGGCACTGACACTTTTCTCTTTGCCCAAGAAAGCCCCTATCGATTAGTCAAATGGACGATGTGGGATGGAGGTGAACTGATCCTTCGCTCTTCCGTTCGCATACCCTACTGGAATTTGAATAAACCGGGAGATGAAAAATTTCTTCAATCTGAAGTGTATTCAGAATAAAGCGACAGCTGCTCTCCTCTGAAAAAAGAGAGCTGCTGCAACGTTTTAAGAGGAAATAGTTCTGATTAATCGAGGAAATACATCTCCAGCAGCCCCACACCCAAAACACCGTCTGAACTACGAATATGGGCCGTGTAGATACCAGGGTTAAGAGTCAGGAGGATGGCAGCACCCTTCGACCCATTGGCAAAAGCTGGTTCCTGCTTCTATTAACAGCTCCACTCTTTCAAAATCACTCAGAAGCTCTAAATAAAGATGGCAGAAGGTTTCTTAGATGGCATCAAACATCCATATTTTCGCTCTGCTCTTTTCCAAATTTAAACGAATCACTCTATTGTCTTATCATACTCTTCAGCAGATAAAAGATCCTCTAGTTGATCTGTATTAGAAGGTTTTATTTTAATCATCCATCCTTGTCCATAAGGATCCTGATTGACTAGTTCCGGAGTTGATTCCAGTTCATCATTGGAAGCAACAACCTCTCCATCTACTGGCATGTACAAGTCCGAAGCCGCTTTAACAGATTCCACGACCCCAAAAACATCCCCTTTGGCAAAAGTTTGACCAACTCGTGGCAACTCAACAAAGGTGACATCTCCCAAGCTATCTTGGGCATAATTTGTTATGCCAATGGTTAAATCAGCATCAGCCGATAAAATCCATTCGTGATCACTTGTGTAAGAGAGATTGGAAGGTGAACTCATTGTATTCTGTCGATTAAATAAGGTTAGGGGTTAAAGAGATAAAAGGAGGTTTGGTCAATCTGAGGTTCTTTGCCTGTCCTCGAATTGCGGTATACAATTCTTTTTCAACAGCAGAAGCTTCAACTAACATCGACCCAATCGCTTCATTAAGAATGGGAGAAAGCGTGCCACTGACCACCTGCCCAACTCGTTCACCATCCGCCAGGACTTCACTGCCCGCTCGAATAATCCGGCGATCTCCTGTTTTGAAAAAGAGAAGCTTTCGAACAGGTCCTTTTTCCTTCTGAGAACGCAATGCTTCTCGTCCGATGAAATCGGACTCTTTTGCAAACTTCACTGTCCATTCCAATCCCGCTTCTATAGGAGAAATCGTTTCCGAAATCTCATGCCCATAGAGAGAAAAGCCTGCTTCCAGGCGAAGGCTATCCCGAGCGCCTAAACCAACCATGGCCAATCCTCTTGGCTCTCCCACCAAAAATAACTGCTCGGCCATCATCTCAATCTCACCGACCGGACAAAAAATTTCGAAACCAATCTCCCCGGTATATCCGGTTCGACTGACAAGACATTCAACCCCAGCAACTATTGCATAAGTGAAATGATAATAGGCTATGGTTGCGACATCCAACGATGTCAGTTGGTTTAAAATTTCGATCGAAGCCGGCCCTTGCAAAGCCAATAGGCCATACATCGACGAAACATCTTCCACCTCACAGTTTTTGTGCTCAGCCTGTTTCTGCACCCAGGCAACATCCTTCTCAATATTACCTGCATTGAGACAAAGAAGATACGATTCTTCATCCAGCCTGGAAATCAGGAGATCATCCACCACTCCTCCCTCGGGATAACACATTGGTGTGTAAAGAACCCTTCCGATCGTAAGACTGGCCACATCGTTTGTTACCAAATAATCCAGAAATGAACACGCATCCGGACCTTTAATCATTACCTCTCCCATATGACTCACATCAAACAACCCAGCAAATGATCGCACAGATTTATGTTCCTCTAGAATGCTCTTGTATTGAACAGGCATCTCCCATCCGGAAAAATCCACAAACCGTGCTCCATGTGACACATGAAAATCATAAAGGGGAGTCCTTTTTAGCTCTGTCATAAAACTTTTAGCAAATAACAAGCAGACTCAAAAGCCACAAGGATTCTTTCTCTCAAAAGTGTTTTATTACGTAAGGTTTTAGACCTTATCAAAAACATCCTTACGCCAGTACTTGCTATTTCTCATAGAAATCCCCTATTATGAGTTGTACTAAAAATGGAAAAACAATCCCGTGATGACTCCGAGGATGGGAGTAGTGACCGATGTCGCCTCGAACTACCCTTTCTCACAACATTAACCAATCCCTCTCTCGAACACCTGTATCGAACACATTCTTTCTTAGACGAAAGAATCAACCTAAACTGGGGAGTTAACCGACCAACGCAACGATGAGTGCCTTTGTCGGAGCTATTATCTTTACCTTAGGAGTCTCTTTTCTCTGTTCCATGCTGGAGGCTCTGATCTTGAGTACAACCGTAGCTGAAATTGAAGCTCTGAAAAAACGCTCACCTAAACGCGGTCAACTCTTGGAAAATCTCAAAGAGGAAATCGCTGATACTATCTCAACGATTCTTACACTCAATACGATATCCCATACTTTGGGAGCGACACTCGTTGGTGGATTTGCCATAAAACTATTTGGTGAAGCTTGGCTCGGCTTTATTTCTGGCGGATTAATTATAAGTATTTTAATTTTCTCCGAAGTCATCCCGAAAAACCTCGGAGTGGTTTATCGAACACAACTCCAGCCTTATGTCGTTTCACCTTTAACCCTGCTGAACAAAATCCTCTATCCGATTAATTACCTCTGTAATCTATCCGTTCGCTTGGTCATCAAAGAACAACCCGTTCAGGAGACTTCTGATCAGGAAATCATTCTACTTGCTGAAAAAGGCGCCAAAGAAGGAACTCTCTCGGATAATGAATCGGAAATCATTGCCAATGCTCTCTCCCTGGACGACATGCGTGTGGGTAATATCATGACACCTCGTACAGTGGTGACAGCGCTGGATCGAAATCTCACACTGGCCGAAGTCTTTAAAAAATACCCCAACATTCCCTTTGCCCGCATTCCCGTCTACGAAGACGATACGGAAAAAATTGTCGGCCTCGTACGAAGACGCGATCTTTTAAAAGCAAAAGCCAATGATCTCGATAATGAAATCGTCGGTAATTTGATGCAGGAGATACATTTTATACCTGAAACAGTGTCAGCTGCCTCAGCCCTGCAACTTTTTCTTAAGACACAACAACAACTTGTCGTCGTCGTAGATGAATTTGGATCCGTCGCAGGGGTTCTCACCATGGAGGACGTTATTGAACACATCCTTGGTAAAGAGATATTCGAAAAAGATGATGTCGCTGTCGATATGCGGGAACTGGCTCGGCTAAGGAATCCTCAACAGGAAGAAAAAACCGAGGAAGTCAGCCCATCCACCATTGAAGAAAAGTAAACGGCATCGGATATGATTCATCTGTTCCATTTGGCCTACATTGAGCACAAATTCAGTCCCTTCCTTATCAAATTTACGGACTCTTTTGGTATCCGCTATTATGGCTTAGCTTATCTCGCTGGTTTTCTTATTGCGATGTGGCTGCTCCACCTCTATACAAAAAGAGGACGCAGTGACTTAACCCCATCTCAACAAACAGACTTTCTCTATGCTCTCATCATCGGAGTGCTGGTAGGAGGTCGTCTGGGATACTTTTTATTTTATACTCCTGAAACATTTCTCCGTAATCCCCTGGATATCTTCAAGGTTTGGGAAGGTGGCATGGCCAGCCACGGTGGATTTTTAGGCGTTTTCTTGGCAGCACTCTGGATACGTCGAAGACATAAAATCCCTCTTCTCCGAACCGGAGATCTTGTTGTTTCCTTTGCCTCAGCTGGTTTGCTGTTGGGACGAATCGCCAACTTTATCAATGGAGAACTTTGGGGGAAAATCACCACAGTCCCTTGGGCCTTTACCTTTCCACAGAGCGCTCCAGGGCTACCTCATTCTCAAATTCCGCCCCGCCATCCTTCACAACTCTATGAAGCAGCTCTCGAAGGATTGTTTCTTCTTCTCTACGCACAACTACGTTTTTGGAAAAGCAATGTCACCCAGAAACATCCCGGCCAGCTACTGGGTGAGTATCTTTTGATCTATTCTATCGTCAGGATCATCGGTGAACAATTCCGCGAACCTGACATAGGCATAGCGCTTTTTTTGGGCTTAAGTCGCGGCAGCCTTCTTTCCGTGATTATGGCTGTCGTCGGATTGCTTATTATTGTCACCTCCCGAAAGAGAGCTTCTAATCACCGACAAAATTTATCTGAACAGTAAAACAGGTATGCGACAGGTTCGAATCATATCCGTCGTCGTGCTTCCGATAATGAGATGGCGAATACGCGTGTGACCGTAAGCCCCCATGACCAAAAGGTTAATCCCATTGGCTGAAACATAATCCGAAATCTGTTCTTCGGTTGTCCCGTGCAACATCTGACAAACTGGAGCAAACCCTGCTTCCTTTGCGATGGCTTCTGCTTCTGCCAAACGAACCACACTATCATCCTCGTTCGGACCCGCCACTATCACAATATGTAATTCCAGTCCTTTAATCAGAGGAGAAGAGGCGAGAAAACGGACAGCTCTCAAACAACTATCTCCTCCATCATAAGCCAATAAAACCTTATCAATCGGTTGAAACGCCCTCGATGTGACCAAGCACGGTTTTGTAGAAGCCCTCACAACGCGTTCCATGGTCGAGCCAAGATGTTCACTGGCAAAATCCGCATTCTCCCCACGCTTACCGAGCAAAATAATATCCGGCTCCGGTTCACAATCATCCATACAATCGACCAGTAACCCGGTCCGATGTGTCGTTTTACATTCCAACGCCGACGTTTCCTTAAAGATATTAACTGCATCATCCAAAATGATTTTAGCCTTTTTCTTTTCGAGCTCCTGCAGTTGCCCCAGAACAGCCTGATAGGGTTGGATACCTAAACTTCCACTGAGGTCAGCAATCAAGGGAACCTCAAACTGCCTCAAATCGGTAACATAAAGCACTTCAATCTCTGCACCAACTTTCTGCGCCAACCAAGCACCATATTCACAACAAACTCTCGAATATTCTGACCCATCCGTGCAGACTAGAATTTTTTTCATCGTATTATATTTTTTCAGACAATTTCTTAGAGTTATAAGACGGTACCATTTGGAATGACTGCATTCTTAGGAACGATGAGAACACCATCCCGGATAAAGATACCATCTCCTTCATAATTTTCAGGTTTATTAGCCGGATCAAGGATCACATCACTTCCAATACGAGCTCCCTTATCAATGATGGCATTGCGAATCACACTATTATTCCCCACGCCAAAATTCGGCCTATTTTTCGCAGCATTTCGTTTAATCTCCTTATGTGTCTCAAAAGAGTCGGCTCCCATCATGACCACATTTTCTAGTTTGGTATTCTCCAAAAGAATAGAACGAATGCCAATGACACATCTTTTCAGTGTTGCTCCTGTAATAATACAGCCATCCCCAATCACAGTATGATCCACTTCACACTTATTGATTTTTGAAGCAGGCAAATAACGAGCTCGTGTGTAAATAGGATGTTTGGGAGCAAAGAAATTAAAAGGAGGCAAAGGATTGGTTAAAAGTAAGTTTGCTTCGAAGAATGACCGCACCGTTCCAATATCCTCCCAATACCCTTCAAAAAGATAGCTCGATAGCTTCTTTTTGCCCAAAAGACTTGGAATTACCTCTTTGCCAAAATCAGTCATTTCGTTATCCAGAGATTCTACCAAGGCAGACCGGTTAAACACATAGATCCCCATTGATGCCAGGCAGTGCTTACCCTCTCTCGGAGAATCCATTGAAGCCTGAAGAGCATCGCTGATGGCCAGATTTTCAATGATAGCGGGATCTGTGGGTTTTTCGACAAATTCCTCAATCGCTAAATCATCACTGACTCTCATCAAGCCCAATCCTTCAACCTGATCCGAAGGTACCGGCAAGGCAGCAATGGTAACATCAGAATTAGTTCGGACATGTTGATGAATGATTTTCTTAAAATCCATCCGGTACAACTGGTCACCGGAAAGAATTAAAACCAGATCATGATCACGATCGGCAAAATGAATCATATTCTGCCGAACAGCGTCTGCCGTCCCCTGATACCAACTGTCTCCTTTCTCCGTTTGTTCTGCCGATAAAATCTCAACCATCCCTCCGGAAAAAGTATCGAAATGATATGTTTTTTGGATATGCCGATGCAGAGACGCCGTATTAAACTGAGTCAAAAGAAAGACCCTATTAATCCCTGAATGCAGACAATTGCTGATTGGAATATCTACCAAACGATATTTTCCAGCAAGCGGCACAGCCGGTTTACATCTTTCTTTTGTTAAAGGGTAAAGCCGCGTTCCGCGACCACCACCCATTATCACCGCCAGGGTATTGCTCTCTTGATTCATAGTATGGAAAGTTCGGTATAACCTTGATTACGGTATGCTATTCACCGTAAATCGACAATCCAAAAAGGACTAGAATACCATTTGATTTACCGTCTGCTCCACTGAGGCCGCCTTTATTCGCTTGATGCACGTAACACCTGACAAAAAAACTTTCTTCGACCTGGCTCAAAAAGGAAATGTTATTCCCGTTTACACTGATCTGACAGCTGACGTCGAAACACCTGTATCCGCTTACGCAAAACTGAAGTCCGGGGGTCCTGCCTTTCTCCTTGAATCAATTGAAGGCGGCGAAAATGTTTCCCGCTACAGTTTTATTGGATGCCGCCCCAGAAAAATTTTTGCCTGCGGTGAAAAGGAAACACGTATCACCACAACTGGCGAAGATGAAAAAATAATCCCTACACCGAACGATCCACTTTCATTAATTGAAAATGAAATGGCTCCCTATCAACCTGTCAAACTACCTAATCTGCCACGTTTCATGGGAGGCGCAGTCGGGTTTCTCGCCTACGAATATATTAATAGAGTCGAGCCGACCGTAGCGAACGCAAAAGAAGCGCCGCTGACCACTCCCTTACTTTATTTCGTTTTTGTCGATTCTATCATCATCTTTGACCGCGCGCGCCAAACACTGCGTTTATGTGTCAATGTTCATCTCAAAGATAGAGAAAACATCGAAAGCTCCTATGAAAATGCACTGACGGAACTCCAGGAACTGCGCAAATGCCTGGAAGGTAAAAACAGTTTGTCCTCAGCTCCCCTTCGAAACCCTGACTCGGTGCAAGTTCCTCCAGGCAATTTCACTCAACCGGAATTTGAAAGGATGGTTGAAGAAGCCAAAGAATACATCCGTGCCGGAGATATTATACAGGTGGTTCTTTCTCAAAGATTCGAACAAAGCTTTAAGAAACCACCTATCGATCTCTACAGAGCTCTCAGAACGGTCAACCCCTCTCCTTATATGTTCCTTCTGGAGGCAGAAGACTTTGCCCTGGTAGGAGCCTCCCCGGAAGTTCATGTCAGATTGACCGATGATCTTGTTGAAATTCGACCTATCGCAGGAACACGAAAAAGAGGGAACACAACTACAGAGGATCTGGTCCTCGAAAAAGATCTTTTAGCAGACGAAAAGGAAAAAGCTGAGCATCTCATGCTGGTTGACCTGGCCCGAAATGACATTGGTCGAGTTTGCCAATACGGAACCATCAATGTCCCGGAATACATGGTCATCGAACGCTACTCCCATGTGATGCACATTGTTTCTCAAGTGGAAGGAAAGATCGCCCGCGATAAAAACGCCTTCGATCTTATCCGGGCCACCTTCCCGGCAGGAACAGTCAGTGGCGCTCAAAAAGTCAGAGCCATGCAGATCATATCTGAATTTGAACCGATTCAGAGGGGTTTCTACGCGGGTGTGTTCTGTATTTTCAGTTACGACGGTAATCTGGATTCCTGTATTACCCTTCGAACAGCCTTAGTGAAGGAAGACAAAGTATATATCCAGGCCGGAGCAGGCCTCGTTGCCGATTCCGTTCCCACTAGCGAATTTAACGAGACTATTATAAAGGCTTCCGCTCTCTTCAAAGCGGTCAATCTGGCAGATTCCATCTAGTTCATCAGCCTCTATTTTTTTGGTAAGCTTGTCTGCCAATTCTTTTTTGGGAAATCGACCAAGAAAAGGGAACGAATTGCCCCGATTTGAGTCATAGTCACAAGGAATTGGGAATATTATCCAGACTTATGGCTCTTATCAATAACAACAAGATTGTTCAGAGATTGTTCAGAAGCTCTCTAGGACACCTTTTCAATAGACCTTACCACAAACCCAGGAGACAATGATTAAAAATATGTCATCCAGAAAAAAACGGATCCAGAGCCATTCCTTCGGCGATATTTTTCCCAAGGGAACAACCGTTATTTCTCATTCTTCAGATGATTCCTCTCAGCTTCCCGAGATTAAGAGCAATCGTATACTCACTCCAGAAGTCGACACTGAAACAACCCCCAAAAGCAGTTTAAAACTCTATCTTCAGGAAATCGGAAAAACTCAACTGCTAAAGCCTGAAGAAGAAGTGATCCTCGCAAAAAAGATTCAAAAAGGAGATAAAGAAGCGCGTGACTTAATGATTCGGTCAAATCTTCGATTGGTCGTGAAAATAGCCCATGATTATAAAGATTTTGGCCTGCCTCTCCTTGATCTCATCAGCGAAGGCTACATTGGTCTCATTAAGGCCGTGGAACGTTTTGATCCTCAAAAAGGAGGCAAACTAAGCACTTATGCCGCCTGGTGGATCAAGCAATCCATTAAACGAGCT
>JANQKU010000230.1 GCA_028280955.1 Opitutaceae bacterium | reverse complement strand
TGCGAAAGATACGGAAGGGCAACAGGTCAGTATGACGTCAAGTTATGGTCTTCGGATGGAAGGCTTAAATACGTTGCCCAATCTCAGCTTTAATAATCACGTCCCTTTCAGTAAGGGGTTTAAGTTCAAAAATAATCATAATGTAGAGAGAGATGAGATCGTGGTGCCTGAGAAAAAGGTATACATTGCTCTAAGCCAGACAGATGGGATCGGCATTGGCGCCTGGACTAAGCCGGGCAGGGGAAAACTGCCGTACTCATGGGGTGTTGCAATGAGTTGGGTCGACTTTGCTCCGGCTGCGCTGGAATATTTTTATGAAGGTGCCAAGCCTACCGACTATTTCATTGGCGCGTCATTTCCGAGTTACATTTATCCTAAACCTGTTCCCGCTGAAGCGTATGAGAATTTACAGAAGGAGACCAGGCGGTTGATGGAAGCTCTTGACTTGAGGGTGATGGACACGATGGACTATTCGGAAGGAAACCGTCACGTCGGGAATACTGATCTGACAGAAGATGTCGTGAATCGTATTTATGATGGTTATCCTGATGTGATTGGTTTTACCAATGGGTATGGGACAGCCAGGACTTTTGATCGAAGAGATGGCCGAGCTATGATTTCCTATGATTATTATCTTGGTCTTAGTCGCCCAAAGGAAGAAGCAATCGCCGATCTAGAGGAGCTCATCTTTTTAAATAAAAAGAGGCCTTATTTTATGCTCGTTCATGTTAGGGAGTCTTCGAGCATCGATCGAGTGGCTGATATTTTGAGTGGTTTAGAGGAAGCCGTGGAGATAGTGCCATTAGATGTCTTCCTAAAGATGGCCGGACATGAAAAAACGTACCGGACTCGCTATAAGCAAGCGGATGATCCCATTGTGCGAAATCCTTATTGAGAAAATAGAGGATCGCATGTGTTTGATGAGGGGAGTTTGGGGATAAAAAACTCTCCTTGTTTCGGTGTTAGGCATTGCTGCATTTTTATGAGTTTTTAGAACTCGGTACTGTGGTCTCTATTGTATTTGGTTTTAGATTTTATGGCTATACTTTCTTCGCTTCAGGACTATGAACCCCCGATGGGGGATCTTTTTTCAAATCAGCGTTTATGCTCCTGCAAAGCCCTTTGGGCTTATCCTATTGAAGGTGAAGAATCTGCTCCCCAGAAACGAACAATTCATGCAGCTATTCTCCAATTACATCAACCAACGTCTATAAACCGGGTTGGTTTTCGAAAGGCCAGGGGTTATCACAAATGTGGAAGTCGACAGGATCTTGATTGGGTGCGATCGTTTCGCGTGATGAATTGGGTGGCAGAGAAATGGGAAGAAGTTTTACGAGAGCAAGATGTCAGTTATGAGGAGGGGGAAGAGATCAAATGGTTTGATTTGAGTGACTTGAAAGCGGGATGTTTGATGGTTGAAATCAGACGATGTGGAGTCGATGATTGGTGGCCTGCCTGGCAGTTTGCAGAAGATGCCGTGATTATCGAAGGAGATAGATCCGAGAAGCTGATATCTCCTCGAAATGAATCTCTCTTGTCGTGCGAAAAGATTTTGTTAGAAGATTTACCGAAAGGTGTTTCAGCAGAGGTTTTTGATGGCCAGGTACGATTTAAATCCAGGCAGTTAGAGGTGGGGTTTCATTTAACTCGAGCAGGAATGAGTTACTTGTCGCTGGATGAAGAGGGGAACGGAAAAACATGTACTAACTTAGTGAAGGATGCGCCTGGAAGCTATCATCAAGGAATTATGTTGTATCCAATGAATGCAGCCCCGGTCGCTGCGCCGATTTTACGCTATGCAGTCTCTGGAACGACGAGGGTGATAGGGTCAAAAATTATTTATGACATTCATCTAGACGAAGTGGGTCAGCATTATCGGATTGAATGGATAGTAGGGGATGGTCGATTGGATTTACGGATTGTTCGCAAGGCCGATCGAACTTTGTATGCAACCAGATCAAGCATTTGGCAGTTGGCCTTTAAATCAACCGCTTCTCCGACACATGTTATCAGTTCTTTACTGGAGGGAGGCGAGGCTGGATTAGTTCCATTGCCTATTGTCCTACATGCTCCATTGCATGGGAGTTTACGGATCAAAAGTGATTCTGAGCACCTGAAGGTTCGTTCAAATGCTATTCGGGCGATGGATTTGACGACTCTTGAATTCAAGTTAGGTGAAGAAGCGCAACCGAATGGAGAATATTATCTGCCGGCAGGTGAATATAAAGCCTCAGTGTCGATGGAATTAATTGAGCCGGATCTATCATTGAAGCCTGAGACTCCTTCGGTAGTGAGTGGCGCTTTGCGAAAGACTTTGTTTACCGCATTTTCTTTCCGGCCAGATAACGCAACTCTCGCGAATAACGGAGTTTCTTTTAATTGTCCTATATGTATGGATACGTGGTCTGTCTTGGCGAAATATTCTCCTGATTTATTACCTGATTTTCCCGCTATGAATCTCGTTCGTATCTCTCTCGAAAGATGGCTGGCAGGCGGTCCAGGCTATACCAGTGGAAATTTGATGGAGGAGGGAGTTATGCATCTAGCAGAAGATGAATATCTGATGACAGGTACCGCTTGTTTGCTTGGCTTAGCTGATTACATTGAAAACGCAGGGACGGTTGATTGGGTGAAAGTATATGAAGGAGCGATAAAGAGCCGTCTGCAACAGATGAAGGAGAGAGATTTGGATGGAGATGGCTTAATTGAAAGCTCTTATCGAACGGGAACGAGCGGAACAGGTCAGTGGAGCACTTGTTGGTTTGATGTGATTTCGTTTGGATGGAAAGATGTCATTTCAAATAGTCTTCTCTATGTCGCTTTACATAAGTTAAGCCAATCATTGCCAGATCTGGGATTTGAAGAACTTGCGAATGGTTTAGAAGAATGGGCTTTTAACATAAGAACTCATTTCTTTTCGACTTTTTATAACGAAGAAACCGGCTGGTTGGCTGGTTGGCGATGCAAAGAAGGGCGATTACATGATTACGCATTTCTCTTCGCAAATGGTGCGGCTGTAAATAGTGGATTGATTGAGCCCGAAAATGCTCGTGCTATTATCGAAAAACTTTGGAAAGAGATGAAGCGTGTAAAAATGCCAGATCCAAAACTTGGATTACCAGGAAATTTGTGGAATATTCCCGATGAAGATCGTTCTGATATCATACAGGGTTATCCTTTCGGGTATTATCAAAATGGTGGAAGGACACATTCCCAATCGCGGCATTTTTTATCGGCGCTTTATCGAGTTGGTATGATAAAGGAAGCTGATTGGTTGTTAGAACGTTTGTGCCAGGGGATGGAAGAAGGCCTTGTTTACGGAGCGAATAAAACGGGCATTGATTGGCGATACTGGGATGACAGGCCCTGTGGTTATGAAGGCTTATTGACGGATCAGTTTGGATTTCTCGCTGTGGCATTGGAGAGATATAATCGTCCTAAATAATTTATTCAGATGAGGCCTAAATATTTATCGCCTAAAAAAAGCTCCGACCTTTTAAAGGTCGGAACGAGATAGAATATTTTCGAAAGTGAGATTTCTACAAATAGTTATTTAATCGTAGAGATATTGGTTCAGAAGGTTTTCAAGATATTCTTGCCTGCCGCTGATGGGCTTGGGTTCACGGGCTTTGAGAGCTATTTTTTCCAGTTCTTTAAACCCGATTTTCTTTTTCTCGATTTCTTTTCCAAATCCGTTGTCATAACTGCTATAACGATCAACCAGAAATTGATCGAGCTTGCCTTCCGAGAGTATTTTTCGAGCGATTTTGAAGGCGAGAGCATATGTATCCATTCCTCCAATATGACCATAAAAGAGATCTTCAATACCTATGGAGGGTCGACGGAGTTTGGCGTCAAAATTGAAACCACCTGTTCCGATTCCTCCCGCTTTGAGGATGCTTATCATGGCCAGGGTCATGGTTTTGACATCGGTGGGGAATTGGTCAGTATCCCAACCTAGAAGTTCATCACCTTGGTTCGCATCGATGGAACCAAGCATTCCGGCTGAAGCGGCTACTTCGATTTCGTGCTGGAAGGTATGTCCTGCCAGTGTGGCATGATTGGTTTCGATGTTAAACTTAAAATATTTATCGAGTTTATAAGTTCTTAAGAAGGCGATGCCACTGGCCACATCAAAGTCATATTGATGCTTGGTTGGTTCTTGGGGTTTAGGCTCGATCAGAAATTGTCCTTTGAAACCAATTTGTTTGGCATAATCGACTGCCATGTGAAGAAATTGGGCCAGATGGTCCATTTCTCTTTTTAAGTTGGTATTCAGGAGAGTTTCATAACCTTCACGGCCACCCCAGAAAACGTAATTTTCACCTCCGAGCTTTTTGGTTACATCGAGTGCTTTTTTTACCTGAGCTGCGGCATAGGCAAAAACAGAGGCATCAGGATTTGTGGCGGCGCCACACATATAGCGAGGATTTGAAAATAGATTGGCGGTGCCCCAGAGAAGGTGAATACCCGTTTCTTTTTGAAGTTGCTTGGCATGAGCAACGACGGCGTCGAGATTACGATTGGATTGAGCAAGGGTCTTTCCTTCCGGGGCAATATCACGATCATGGAAACAGTAGAAGGGAGCTTGTATCTTTTGGAAGAATTCAAAAGCGGCTTCCATGCGGGTTTTTGCAGTGCTCACGAGATCTGAATTACCTTCCCATTTACGAGAAATGGTAGCAGATCCAAATGGATCGGTTCCGGCGCCTCTAAAGCTATGCCAATAAGCGATGGAAAAGCGGAGATGGTCTTTCATGGATTTTCCATCAATCACTTCATCGGGATTGTAATGTTTGAAAGCCAATGGATTATCAGAACCAGGTCCTTCGTAAGGTATTACTGGGATTTTAGGGAAGAAAGATTTGTTCTTTTTCATATTGGGAATGAGAATTTTAGACTTCAAAAAGGCTCTGTGTCACGTACAGAGTAAAACCCGGTTGAAGATGTCAGCTACAGCTGATAAGACTAAAACCGGGTTTTAGGATGCGCTCTTCTTCCAGTTGTCCAACTAGAAAGTCAGTTCAATGCCTCCGTTGAATGTTCTTGGCCTACCGGGTCGTGCTCCATAGGGGTGGCGTGAGGCAATATAGGTTTTGTCGAAAAGATTATGAACTCCGATGAAAGCAGTAATAGTATCGTTGATGCGATAACTGGTAGAAAGATCCGCCAGAAAGTAGCTGTCAATTGCACCAAAACGGGCATCAGGGTCGCCATCAGGATTTACTTGGTTGGTTGTGTTGCTCGCGGTTGAGTAGGTTGAATCAACATAAATGGTATCGAGGTAGACAGCAAAATTACCGTATTCTATGCCTGTCGAAAACTGGATCTGGTATTGGGGAATGTAAGGAACATCTGCTCCATCAGTTCCACCGCTGAAAATCGATTCTGCATCTGTGGAACGAGAGTCTCCATCCAGTGTGGATGATGTGTAGGTGAAAGCGAGAGAGGTGGGTAGGCTGAAGGCCCATTTATTTATTAATCCAGGGTCTATGCCCACAAGAAGTTCGAGGCCATAAGAATCCACATCCCCTACGTTTTCAGTGTTTCCGGTTCCAGCTCCTCCAATATTATCGATAACGATAAGATCATCGAAATCTGTTTTAAAAAGAGCGGTTTCGACATTGAACCCGTTATCGTTTCTGTAACGAAGCCCAAGTTCATAACCAAGAGATTTTTCTAACCCGACATTGCTCCTGGCATGCGCACGAGGACCTGGGACGGAGATACCACGGTAGATACCGCCAAACAGACTGGTTTCTTGGGATGTCCGATAATTAAACCCGAGGCCGGGAGAAACATAATCGAGTGAAGAAGTTCCGGCGCCAGTTATGAGTTCTGGCTGTCCGTTGGTATTAAAGTCTGTGTATTCATTTTCTATATATTCATAGCGGACACCTGGGGTAAGTGTAAGATCTCCGATTAAAATGGTGTCCTGGACATGAAAAGCGATGCTTTCAGCAGCTTGGCGCCGGTTTCCACCACCACCATCCGGTCCGCTTATTGTGCTTACGATTGCTCCTGAATCATCCTGGATGAAAGATTCATCTTTTTGGAAACGGCGAACTCGGTCTACATGATAACGTATTCCCCCGTCGATTTGATGTTTTATCTCCCCAGTAGAAAAGACATATCGAATATCGGATTGAATTCCTCCGAGATAATAGTCTCGGTTGTTATTTCGATAATCGAGCTGACCTGGAGCTGTCCCCTCGAGGATATCGAGAGCAGTGCCGCCTGTTGCCAATGCGCTTCCCAGACTGTATGTCGTGTCTGTACTGGTTTTGATTCGCCGGAGCTTAAACCAATTTCGATGAAAATTCTGGTAATAAGCGGTTGTTGCAATCTTTAAATTCTTATTGGGAGAGATGGAGTAGCGGAGAGAGGCGCGAGTTCCATATGTTGCGATATTGTCAAATCGAGTGGCTGCGTAGCGTTTGAAAGGGTCTGAGGGGAAATCTTCATCCGCAAGACCAAGATAAGTCTCGTCTGCATCAAAGTCTGAATAACCGACTTTAAAATCAAACCGTTGCTGGAGATCGCCATTTGGTTCCCAGAAAAACTTGAGCATTGATTCGTTCTTAACAAAACCTGTTTCATCTGATCCAGCATAACCTGTTGCCGCTTCAATGTGCTTAAAGCCGTCACTGCGTTGGTCATAATTTTCGATTAAGTAGCCGAATTTTCCCGCCTCGGTTTTAAAACTTTGACCGTAGTTAAAGTGTACGAGTGTTTCGGCATTAGATCCATATGAAGTTTTAAGATAACCACTGGCTTCGTCGGGAATGTTTGTGGAGAGATAATTGACAACTCCTCCAGTTGTGTGTGGTCCATATTTTATCTGACTGGATCCTTTGAGAATTTCCAGACCTCTCATCCTTCCGATAGTCGGGGTGTAGTACGCAGATGGGGCGGAGTAGGGGGCTGGCGCTGTCACGATCCCATCTTCCATCAAGGTGACTTTTGCACTTCTACTGCTATCGACACCTCTCAAGCTGATGTTGGCAAAAAGGCCATAACCATCTTCCTGACGCACGTAGACGCCTGGAGTCGAAAGAAGAACTCGGTTAATGTCTGTATAGGTCTGATTCGTAATTTCTGAATGGTCGATAAACCTTCCGGATCCTGGCAAGTAATCGACATTTTCTTTTGAGCCGATGATGGTAAAGGTATTAAGCTTAATGACATTAGATTGATTACTCTCTGGTTCTTCATTGGCATGGGATTGGACGATTCCCATTAGGGCCAAGATGGTGAGGCCTCCCGCGAGTTTGCGGAGTGTGTTGTAAAACAGTTTTATTTTTAGCAAAGCAGTTTTCATAGTTATTAAGGCTGGGTTCCATGAAACTGAGACGCAGTATCATTAACGCAAGTCTTTTTTGAGACTATATCTCAAAAA
>JANQKU010000229.1 GCA_028280955.1 Opitutaceae bacterium | reverse complement strand
CCCATATGGTAATGCCAATCTGCTCCGGAATTTTTCCTTCGTCCCGAAGGTACCTTTCGATCAAAGCATCACCCAATCGGACACCACATTCCCACGCTTCAAAACTGGGAATTTTTTGTGGATCAACCGAGAAGAAATTACGGCCAGTCGGTAGAATATCGAGTGAACCTCGAGTAGGCGCACCAGAGCCACCAGGGGGCACAAATTGTCCGGATGCTGCCAGGAGGGTGTTTTCAACTTCCTCCACCGTTCGCAACATATTCGGATGCAGTTCTGCCTGTACAAAACGCAGGATCTTTTCTATTCGTTCACTTGATCCCAATACCGATTCAACAATTTCGGGAATAGCTTCACTGGACCAATCAGATTTCCCAAAATCGCGTAGAAGCTCTACGGCTTTATGCAGGACGTCCATCCGAATCTGCCCATTGGTTTTACCATGCGTGGAAACAAATTCTCCCGGATGATCGCGTAAATCCTGATCATCAAACCCCATATACTCCGCAACGGCTTCCCATAGAGATTCCGCACCTGTTGAAGGCAATCGCAAATATTGGGCCAACGTTTCCTCCATCCGATTTCCCTCCGGCGGTTGACCCAAAATATGCAGACCATCATTGATCGCGGTAATACCCACTTCGTTGAGGTAACCGTGCAGTTTCTCCACAAAATAATCTGTATCCTCCAATGCCTTCTCTTTACTGATGTCCAGGTCGACATGGAGGTTTTTCTCCTCTACCGCCTCCCATATTTTTTCCACGAGAGAAGGAACCTTTCCGGGCGATTCACTGCGCACATCATAAAGCGTATCGAGAAGATCCTCGATCTTCTGCAATGGCTCCGCCTTATCCGCACTGGTCATCGGAGGGATCAGATGATCGATAATACAGCAATAACTTCTTCGCTTAGCCTGAGTGCCCTCTCCCGGATTGTTGATAATGTAAGGGTAAATATTGGGCAGATCCTGAATCGCTAAATCGGGGAAACACTCATCTGACAAGCCGAGCGACTTTCCAGGCAACCATTCCAGAGTCCCATGTTTACCGATGTGCATAACCGCATGCGCTCCAAAATCTTCTTTTATCCAACGGTAAAAGCCCAGGTACTGATGCGGGGGCGCTAAATCTGGATCATGAATCAACCCACCTGTTTGGGTTGGCATGAGATCATCGGTCTCGCCTTTTCCTCGGATGGGTTGAAGGCCAATAAAGACATTTCCATTGGCAATTCCACCAATGAGATATTTTCCCTCATGCGTCAGAATATTGCCCGGAGCATCGCCCCAGGTCTCCCTCATCTTTTCACGCGACCGCTGCGGAATCTCACTATTCCACCGTTTCACTTTTTCCGCAGGAACCAGGTCCTCCGCACGCTCCGCCATTTTATCGGGCGTCAAATAACGTCGGTCATTGGTCAATCGATCCAACAGAGCAAAAGCGAGCTTCTCGCCGCTTTCGTAGGCAGAATCAACCACATACCCTGCCTCTTTCATCCGAATCAACAGACGATTGACGCTTTCAAAACTGTCCAGACCATAAGCCGACCCAATCATGTCGTTACGGGGAGGATAGTGGTGAAATACGATCGCTATTTTGCGCTCAGCCGGAGGTGTCTTGCGCAAAGAAGCCCAATTGAGCGCTAAGGATACAATCTTTTGAATTCGTTCAGGCACCGGGCGTTGAACCGTCATGGTAGCACCCGTAACAGGATCTCGTTTCCCTATTTCCCGCGTAGAGCAAACACTGGTGATCAACGATCCATCAAACTCCGGTTGAGCCGCAGAGATGGAAACATCAACAGGTGTCACCGCTTGAATCGTTTCTTTCCAAACCTTTCCCGGGTTCTGTGTCCCAATCATTTGAAAGACTGGAACCCCAAGACCTGGATACACCATTGCCATTTTTTCTCCGTACAAGGATAGCGAAAAAGAAACCGGTGAAAGCAATCCATCAATGATACACTGTCCATCACGCTTGAAATAATTCTCCGCTGCACCGGGTGCGCCTGGATTTCCCAATTGGGGATCGGGGAAGCGTCGATGAAATACCGGTATAACAATAGCCCCCCTTTTTTCTACCTCCCTAATAATGGCATCAACCGTAGCGGTTTCCCGATTAAGCCAATAACCCTGGTAGAACCACAGTCCTAGCACCGTTGCATTTTTTCCTCTAGAAACTTTCTTATAAGCCCATTCAAGATACGCTTCCAGATTCGGACTGTGATCCCACTCAGGATGATAGATCCCATCAAAGGGAATTTTTTTAGCATCGGGAATATCTTCCCCTTTCTCCCCTTCAAAATCAGCAATCAATCGACGAATAAAAGCAATGTGATTGTCGAATCCGCCATGATGTAAATAAGCAGCTCGCGCCAGATAGCTATTCTGGTCGATGCAACTGCTTTCCTTAAAGCTCTGTTCAATTCGATCGCTCGTCCCGGTGGTCGGCTGAACAAAAATCAACTTCCCCTCCGCAGCCAAATACAATTCATCAAAACCAGGGATAGAGTCATTTTCCCCATGCGGCACAAAAACCACGATATCCACTTTTCGCACATAATCGCAAGTGCTCTTAACCTGTCTTTCATTAAAAAGATCTTCTTTGGTGAAAGCCCGTACCACCAGATCGTCCTGTCCATGTTCCTTCAACCAAATGACCGCCGAAGAAAGGCAGGGCAAAGACATCGCAGTAGAATAGAGAAAGACAATATTCATGTTGTGTGCCGGCATCTCCATGGAATAACTGCCCGGCTTCCGTTATGTTGAAACGTTTCCGTTGAAATCGAATATCCTTGATCCAAAGAGTCCGGGTTGAGCACTGTTTCAGAAGTTCCCCAATTCAGAACGCTTCCCTCCTTAAGTAAAACCAACTGATCACAAAAACGAGAGGCCAATATAAGATCATGCAAAACAACGACCACTGTTTTTCCCCTCTCAGCCTGCTCGCGAAATAACTCCATTAAATGTAACTGGTGATAAGGGTCGAGCCCGGCGGTAGGTTCATCCGCCAAAAGAATCTCTGGCTCGTTGGCCAATGCCCGAGCAAATAAAACCCGATGTTTTTCTCCCCCCGACAGATGAATAACAGGACGATCAGTCAAATGTTCTATCGCAACTGTTTTCATGACCTGATCCACGATACTCCAATCCCTCTCTTCCAAAGCTTTCCAGGGTTTCTGGTGAGGCATCCGTCCTAAAGCCACCACCCGGCGAACACTCAAGGGCCAACGGCACTCATTCTCCTGTGCCATATAGGCTACTGTTTTGGCCAATTGCTTTCTGTCGAGAGCATCCAAATCAACCCCTTCTATACGAATGCTTCCGGACTTTCTATTCAACAATCGCAAGATCGTTTTCAGTAAGGTAGATTTTCCAGACCCATTGGCACCAATTAGACCAAGAACCTCTCCCCTCCGAGCAGTGAAGCCAACATCTTTTAGAATGTGCCGATCACCTCGATACACGTTCAACCCATCCACCCATATAGATGCGGTCGACTCACTCCCCTTCACGTCGCACTTTTCTACATCTCGGTTACTAACTGCTACCTTCTGCATTATATCGCCTCCTTTCGAACCTTTAAAAGTAGAAAGAGAAAAAACGGTGCACCAATGAGGGAAGTCACGACTCCCAACTTCAGCTCCTGGCTAAACGATACCACCCGAACCAGAATATCAGAACAGGTTAATAAAATCGCTCCCGCCAGACCACTCGCCCACAATAAACGGCCAGGATCACCTCCCACCAAAGGTCGCATTAGATGCGGTACGATCAAACCAACAAATCCAATAGACCCCGTCACCGCAATCGCTGGTCCGACCGCTAATGATGATCCGACAATCACAATTCTGCGAACCTGTTTGATCGAAAACCCCATACTAGCGGCAGTTTCCTCTCCCAGGGAAAGAGCACACAACACTCGGGATGAATAAAGTAAAAGAAGCCAACCTGGAAACATGAGCGGAAAAGCCAGGTAAACATGCTCCATGCTCCGGTCATTCAAAGATCCGAGTAACCAGAAAACGATGTCCAGGGCCGCATGTGGATTGGGTGAAAAATTCAAGACCAGCGAGATGACGGAACCGGCTAAGGAAGAAAATGCGATTCCTGCCAAAATCAACGTTTGGACGGATGCATTGCGCCCCGCCATAACAACGACCAAAAGAATAATGAGAAAACTCCCCAAAACACCCCCAATAGGCAGCGCCAAGGAAAAGAGATTGGCAAAACCAAAATAG
>JANQKU010000206.1 GCA_028280955.1 Opitutaceae bacterium | reverse complement strand
GCAATCCAGGGATAATACGTTTTTGCACCGATAGACCGTGATCTTGAATTTCGATGAAATAATTTTCTTTTCCGAAAATATCGACAAAAGTGGCAGTGGCTTTTCGCGCGTTTTCATAGTCGTTATAAATAAGATACTGTGAAGCGACTCCATTAACGCATCCGCTCAAAGCAACAATGCCCTCGGAATGCTGGGCCAATTGCTCCATGTCTGTTCTTGGGCGATAGTACATCCCTTTGGTATGTGCATCGGATATCAGTTTCGAGAGATTCTGATAGCCTGTGAAATTTTTGGCAATCAAGCCCTTATGATGAATTTGATACTTTGGAAAATCTGAAGGATGTGGTTCTTCACCCTCGGGCAAATCATCAATATCGTCGGAACGTTTTCGTTCACGACGAGGCTTTTCGTGCATCATATGATCATGAACGAGATAAATTTCGCAACCAATCAGCGGTTTGATTTCAGCTTTTTTAGCTGCTCGGTAGAATTCGATTGCGCCAAAAAGATTGCCGTGATCTGTCATGGCAATTGCGGGCATTCCGAGCTCTTTGGCTCTGTTGATCAATCGATTGGCTTTACTGCAACCATCTAGAAGGCTGTAGTCTGTGTGAACATGAAGATGAACAAATTCGGAGTCTGAGGAGGGCACCTTTCCAGCACAAATCCGCTAGTGCTTCGTTTCAATAGCAAACCGTTTTTTCACTGTAGTTTAGTCACTTTTTTTCTTTCAAGTTGGATTTGTCTCTTGGTGTGAAAAATAAGGTAGCATCGCTTTCCTCAAATGTGTATTGGTTTTCTTTATTCTAGATGCTGTAGATTATGTCTGTTCATTCCTTGGTTTAATTCCTCTAAATTATATTTCCTGGCGGAAATGATCCAAGAGCGCTTAAAAACCCGTCATTTTTGCATAAGGTGCATCGAAAAAGGTTGACCTTCCCTCCGTCTGCGGACGATTTTGTCGGTTTCCACAGATAATATTTACCTATGCCAATTGAGATAAAGATCCGAAAGAGCGAACCAGTCGAGCGGGCTCTCCGTCGTTTGAAGAAGAAGCTGGACCGTGAGGGCGTCATTAGAGATGTCCGTGCGAAACGGTATTACGAGAAACCATGTGAGGTTCGCCGTCGCAAAAATAAAGTGGCTGCTTTCACTTGCATGTTGCGTGCCCGTTACGATCAATAGTTGTGGGTAGTGGGTCTATTTCGTAAGGCCTCAAAAGCTTCTGGGATCTTTCCGTTGCCATGTGAGACGGAAAGATTTTTTGTTTAGGCATCCCATGGATTTTATTGTTTCCTTATCTAGCTGCTGGAATTCATCTCGCCACAATGACGGATATGAGATGATTCGGGAAATTGCTGATTTGGGATTTTCTCATGTTGAATTGAGCCATGGTATTCGTATGTCGTTAGTGCCGGGTATTCTAAAGGCATTAGGAGAAAACATTGTCCAGGTATCTTCTATTCACAATTTCTGTCCGTTACCTCCGGGTATCACGCATGCGGCTCCCAATCTTTATATGCCGTCTGCTCTGAAAAAAAGAGAGCACAGTCAATGGTATCGCTATACTTGTCGTTCCCTTGATTTTGCACAACAGGTGGGTGCAGGGTTAATGGTTATTCATTTGGGAAGTGTCCCATTTTTTCTGATGAACCCAACCAGGCAGCTTTCCCGTTATGCTCGAAAGCAAAACCCTCTGGATGTGGATGAAGATGAGCGTTTTCTGAAAATAAGAGAAAGAATGTTTGCCAAATTGCGTAAACAAATGGGTCCTTATTGGGAAAAAGTGAAGTCCAGTCTGGAGTCGATTCTCGTTCTAGCGGAACAAAATGGAGTGATTCTGGGATGTGAGAATCGTGAACGATTGGATGAACTGCCTCTGGACGAAGATTATCCATCATTCCTGGATGGTCTTTCAGGTCCCAAGATGGCTAAATATTGGCATGATACAGGGCATGCTCATTTGAAAGAGAGATTTGGCGTTCTCTGGCATGAAGACTTATTGGAAAAGAATGTGAAAAATCTGGCAGGTTTTCACCTCCACGATGTGAAGAAGGGAAAGGATCACCAAACTTTAGGAACCGGTGATATCGATTTTAACATGATACGACGGTTTTTCCAGCCGGGCCAACGGTTGATTATTGAACTGAGCCCTCGGTTAAAAAAAGAGGATGTTCTTGAATCGCGTGAGTTTCTGGAGGATCTGGTGAAAGATCTTTAAGAGTTTGTTTGCAGTAACTCTGTTACCCAGCGGCGATGTGGCCCGGAAAGAGTAATTTCTTCAATCTTGTTTAATGGAACCCAAACGCAATCTTTGCCTGGATCGCTCTTTTGGTCGGAGAATGTTTCGTTTGGAAGCATGTAGATAGACTCGGTGATTTGATAACGAGTAATAGAGCGTTTGCGGATGAGAGGCTTTATTTTTTTGAGTTGATCCGAGTGAATACCGGCTTGCTCTGGAGTGGGAAGTTCATGCTGCTTGGCCATCCGTTTGGCATTTGGGGGAATTCGATGGAAGAGAATTTTTTTGTTTTGAATCACCCAAACCCTATCAACGGATATTTTTTCTGTTTTAGGTCGTTCCAGGCGCGGCAAAGAAGACGCGTCTCCACTCCGAGCTCCTTCGCATAGAGTATACACGGGACAGATAGTGCATAGTGGATTTCCTTTTGTGCAGATAGTGGCTCCCAGCTCCATCATGGCCTGGTTGTGCATGCCGGGGTCAGGGTTATAGAGAAGGCCCTCGGCTAAAGGTGTGTATTTCTTTATAGCTGCAGTGCTGTTCTTAAAAACTGTTTTATCGGCAGTCAGACGTGTTAAAATACGGATGACGTTACCGTCAACGCAGGCTTCTGCCGCATTAAATGAAATACTGGTGATGGCTGCGGCGGTATAAGGTCCGATGCCGGGAAGTTTCTGCCATTCAAGCGCAGATGTGGGTGTTTGAGGCAGTTGAACGAATTCTTTAGCCAAGCGGTGAAGGTTTCGTGCTCTGGAATAGTAACCAAGACCTTCCCATAGCTTGAGAACTTTTTCTTCTGGTGCTTTGGCTAAGGCGGAAAAATTGGGAAGTTCTTTCATCCAGCGTTCGAAATAGGGCAAAACAGTGGCAATCTGTGTTTGCTGGCACATCAGCTCGGAGACAACTGTTCGATAGAGACTCGGTTCTGTTCTCCACGGGAGAGGACGGTGATTAGAGCGATACCAATCATGCAGGGATTGATGGAAAGCTTTCTGGAGGGCAATCAGTCCCCTGGATTTATTTATGGGCATAAAAGTGAAGTAAAACCGGATGAAATGTGAAAATGCTGAAAGCGAAAACATTTTTTGTGTCTTTTTTCCTTTCTTTATGACTATCTTTTCAGTGCATGAAAAAGCGCGCCAAAAAAGAGGCCGAAGAAAAACCAAAAGTTACCTCCCTTTATACCATTAAGTTGGATGATCCTCAGATGGAGAAAGTTCGGGATATCTGTGATCAGAGATATTGGGAACCGTATGAGGTTAATTACGCTCGATTTGCTTTTAAGGGGCCAAAATTAAATGTGGTTGGTTATGAGAGTGGTAAACTGGTTCTTCAGGGAAAAAATACGGAAGATTTTATTATCAATACCTTGGAGCCCGAAGTAACGAAGGAGGTAAAGTTTGGTTACGATGAAGTGCTTCATCCAGAGTGGTATGAATCACATGCGGGAATGGATGAGAGTGGAAAAGGTGATTTTTTCGGAACAGTCATTTCTGCCTGTGTCATTGCGGATCGTCCTCATATCGAAGCGTGGATAAAAGAGGGAATTAGGGACAGTAAGAAAATTACCGATTCCCGTATTCTGAAGCTGGATAAGATAATCCGGGAAACTAAGGGAGCAGTTGTGAAAACTGCCTTTTGTGGCCAAAAGAAATACAATGAACTGATGAGTCGTCCGAAAGCGAATCTCAACCGACTCTTGGGGTGGCTACATGCAAAAGCTTTGGAGCAGGCTCTCTCCGAAAAAAGAGTTAAATGGGGTCTTTTGGACCAATTCAGTAAACAGGATTTGGTAGGAAAATATTTTAAGGACACGTCTTTTGAACTTCGCATGCGTACACATGCCGAAGAGGATCCAGTGGTAGCTGCGGCTTCAGTTGTCGCTCGAGCTGAATATGTGCGTCAGATGGCAAAATTATCAAAACGCTTTGGGGATAAATTACAGAAAGGAGCCAGTGGTAAAGTCAAAGAACAGGCTATGCAGATTATAGAGAAATTTGGGGCAGCTGCACTGACAGATTTTTCGAAACTCCACTTTCGAACTGCTTACGAAGTGGTTAAGGCAGCTGGTAAATTAGACGAGTTTCCTTTACCCGAACCTAAAGAATCAACCTTTCGGCGATAAGTTTTCTTCAGAAATGAGATTTTTCTTTGTTCGCACAGCTGGTTTATGAAAAAAAAGCAAATTCGCGGATTTGATTTGCGCCAGGTTGATGGGTATTTCGGTTTGATCGGGATCGATGAGGCTGGTCGTGGGGCCTTAGCCGGTCCGGTGATGGCTGGCGCT
>JANQKU010000021.1 GCA_028280955.1 Opitutaceae bacterium | reverse complement strand
GGATTTTGAACTGCAAGATGGGATGGAGGTGCTGGCTTTTGGCGAGATCAGTGTCTATGAGCCACGAGGGAATTATCAACTAATTGTCCGGGCCATGGTTGAGGATGGTTTGGGTCGTTTACAACAGGAATTTGAACGTCTAAAGAGGCAACTGGCAGCAGAGGGCTTGTTTGATGAAGAAAAGAAGGTGGAGATCCCATCGTTTCCTTCTGTTATTGGAATGATCACCTCACCGACTGGCGCTGCCGTGCAGGATTTTATACGTATTCTGAAACGCCGGGCCTGGAGAGGAAGACTAATTGTTTTTCCAACAAAAGTTCAGGGTGAAGGGGCTGCCAAAGAGATGATCGATGCTTTGAAGCTGGCGGAATCTTCGCTAAAGAAAAGTACGCTTTTACCAGTGGTGGAGTTGCTGGTGATTGGCCGGGGTGGGGGTAGCCTGGAAGATTTATGGGCTTTTAATGAAGAAGCTCTGGCGCGTGCTGTTGCGGATTGTGCCATTCCGATTATTTCGGCGGTGGGGCATGAGATTGATTTTACCTTATCTGATTTTGCAGCGGATGTCAGGGCGGAGACACCTTCGGCTGCTGCTGAATTGATTTCATCAGAATTTTTGCAAATAGAAGAGCGGGTTGAGTATGCATCGGCTGAGTTGGGGCAGATAGTTGACGACAAAATCCGTGAACTTCGGGATCAATGTGCCATTGCAGAAGGGCGCTTGGCGTTACTGTCCCCTAAAGCAAAGGTAGAGCAGGGGTTGTTACGGTTGGACGATCTTACCAATCGATTGAATTCGTTTGTTCGGGAACAATTGTCTGCGAAGCGTCATGCTCTGGTAGAAGCATCTTCCCGAATCGGGTATTTATCTCCAGAACCTGAGATTAAACTCTTAAAAAATGACTATGAATCAAAGAGAGCTCGTTTCGAACGAGTGATGGAGATCCTGTATCAGTCCAAGATACTTCGTCTTAATCAAGCTCAGGCACGCTTGGAACCTTTGGCTCCGGCAGCAGTGCTCAAACGTGGTTTTGCCATGGTCCGTTCCTCTTCGGGTGATTTGGTAGAACGGCGTTCCGTTGCTCGAAAAAAGAAAGCTCTTACCCTTCAATTTCATGACGGGAAGGTGGAAGTGGATATTCGAAAAGACTAGGGAATGTCCGGAAAAGTCCGGGTACAGCTCTAGCTTCGAATAAACTTGGTCCACTTTGTTTTGGACTGGGAAGATTTAACAGTCGTTTCGATAAAGGCCATTCCTTTAACGCCGTCCTCAATGGTGGGAAAATCGTAACTTTTAATCTTACGTCCCGATATTTCATCATCGATTGCTTTAGCCGCCTCGAGATAGATATTGGCGAAGGCTTCGAGGAAAGCCTCTGGATGACCGGCCGGGATGCGAGTGAAATTTTGAGCAACCTTACTGTTGTAACTATTTCCTCTCCGATGAATTTGTCGAGGGGCGTCTGGATATTTGACGATCAGTTCATTAGGGAACTCTTGGTGCCATTCCAGTGATGCTTTAGTCCCATAGATACGGATATTTAGGCTATTTTCTTCTCCGGCAGAAATCTGTGATGCATAGAGGATGCCTTTGGCGCCTCCTTTGTAGCGGATGAGAATATTACCATCATCTTCCAGTTTTCTTCCCGTAAGGAAAGAAGTGAATTCTGCGCAAAGTGAATCTATCTCCAGCCCTGTGATGTAACGTCCAAGGTTTTCGGCGTGTGTGCCGATATCGCCAATACAGCAGGATGCGCCCGCTTGTTTGGGGTCTGTTCGCCAGGCAGCTTGTTTCTGTCCTTCCTTTTCAATCGATTTGATCAACCAGCCTTGGGGGTATTCTGCGACTATTTTGAGCACTTTCCCGATTTTTCCAGAGCGGACCATCTGGCGAGCCTCTTTCACCATTGGATAACCGGTGTAGTTATGAGTAAGGGCGAATACTTTGCCTGTCTTCTTTACCATGGTTCGCAGCTTTTTCGCTTCGTTGAGATCGAATGTGACAGGTTTGTCGCAGATAACATTAAAGCCGGCTTCGAGAAAGGTTTTAGAGATTGCGAAGTGAGAATTGTTTGGTGTGACGATTGAAACGAAGTCGATACGTTCATCTGGTGGAAGAGCAACCTCTTTCTGAGCCATCTCTTGGTAGGATCCATAGACGCGTTTTGGATTGAGAAAAAGTTCTTTCCCGGATGCTTTGGAACGTTTGGCATTGGACGAAAAAGCTCCGGCAACAAGTTCCATTTTTCCATCCATTAAGGCAGCTATGCGGTGAACTGCTCCGATGAAGGCCCCCTGTCCGCCTCCTACCATTCCCATGCGAAGTTTACGTTTCATATGATTCTAAATTTTTGAGTGTTTTGGAGAATTTTATTTGTCAAAGGCAGCATCAAAAGCGAGCTGACTGGAGGGAAAATCGACATGCCGAACATAAGCGGAAGCTTCTGTGCCTCCATGAATTCGGTCCATGCGGATATCTTCCCATTCGACTGAGAGAGGGCCTGCATAGCCGATGTCATTTAAGGCGACAATAATTTCTTCAAAGTTGATATCTCCATGACCGAGTGAACGGAAATCCCATTGACGGCGATGATCGCCAAAATCTGTATGCCCACCAAAGACTCCGACGGAACCGTCTCCGTGTCCCCACCAGACATCTTTCATATGGACATGATAAATCCGATTGGCAAAGGTGCGGATGAATTTCACGTAATCAACTCCTTGATACCCAAGATGTGAAGGATCGTAGTTGAAACCAAAACGGCGATGTCCTCCTAGTGCCTTGAGTGCACGTTCTGCCGAAGCAATGTCAAAGGCAATTTCGGTTGGATGTACTTCAAGGGCAAAATTAACGTTTACTTTTTCAAATGCTTCCATGATGGGAAGGAAACGCTTGGCAAAATCTTGAAATCCTTTTTCCAGGTACTCCTGTGAAGTAGGAGGAAAGGCATAGAGAGCGTGCCAGATGCTCGATCCGGTAAAACCATTAACCACGGCAGGGAAATCATCTTTCTTTTTCCGACCGGGTTTGGCATCGATAAAGTTTCGGCAGGCCTTTGCGGCCCGAATCATTTTCCGAGCTGCCCGCTTGCGAACACCTTCGGGTTTCCCGTCACCCCAAACATCTGGAGGAAGAATGGCCTGGTGGCGGCTGTCTATGTTGTCGCAAATCGCCTGGCCCACCAAATGACTTGATATGGAAAAGGCGGTAAGACCATTGTCGGAGAGAATTTCCCAGCGTTCTTTACAGTAGCTTTTGCTGCGGGCGGCCTGGTCGACATCGAAGTGATCGCCCCAGCAGGCCAGCTCGAGACCATCGTAGCCCATTGTTTTGGCGAGAGGCGCAAGATCGGAAAGAGGAATGTCGGCCCATTGTCCGGTGAAGAGTGTAACTGGTCGTGGCATGGCTTAGAGTTTGTTATTCAGAGTATTCAGAAAGTTAGAGAGATGCTTAGAAAATTTTGCATGGGGAGCAATCTTTTTGAAGACATCACTGGTGAAGGATATGTTTTCTAAAAAAGAAGATCAAAACGGCCTTTGTCGAAAAACGGATTTTGGCTATTGGTAGAGCCAGTAGGGCCGCGAGTTGCGCTGGAAGGATGCTGCATAGCGGTCCCATTCCTGGAGAAAGGCGTTTACGTCAATATTGTAGCCCTGAGTTTTCAGGGTATTCCACCAAAGGCTTGAACCCACATGTTTGTTGAAAAGGTCTGCTTGAGATTTTTTTACCTTTGCGAAGGGATTTGGCGGGTTGAATTTGCAGGCGATTTTCATCATCCAGAAGCTCACTTCAGTTGGTCGCCAGCTTTCCCAATCAGTTATTTCAGTGTACAGTCCGGTGGCAGTATGTCCTTGAGAGTTGATAAATTGCCTGGGAACGAGTCTAAGGCCCGGCATCGGATAACGGTTGAATTCCTTTTGGACCTCTTCCCAGGATTGTCCTCTGAAGGTCAAAATACGAAATGGTTTATTGCCTCCGACGCCATGCCGAAACCCTCCGAGCTGTGCTCCTAGGCCAGTCATAGAATAACCGACAACAGCTTCAAAGGTCGGGATGTTTGGAGAGGTGGGGACCCAGGTTAATCCAGTTTGTGGCCAAGTCATTCTGCGATTCCAGCCTTTCATTCGAATGACAGTTAGTTTCCCCTTTTGTCGAAGGTTTTCAGAAATTTTCAGGATGCCGGGCCTGGAGGCAGAAATGCGGGCAATTTCTCCGATAGTAAGACCATGAACATAAGGCATCTGATAAGCACCTACATAACTCATCCATTTCTTATCCATCGGAGGACCATTCACTTTCCAGCCACCGAGAGGATTGGGACGGTCGAGAACGACGACTTCTACATTGTTTTCAAAACAAGCTTCAATGGCATAGCGCATGCAGCTGATATAAGTGTAGGAGCGAGTGCCAAGGTCCTGGAGATCAATAACGAGAACATCAATATACTGAAGCATCTTGGGCGTCGGTTTTCGATAACGTCCATAAAGAGAAAAAACCGGTAGCTTTGTCCGAGGATCGATTTTATTATCGATGGGTTCATTTGCTTTTTCATTACCGTAAATCCCGTGTTCCGGCCCAAATAGGGCAACGAGTTTGTTTTGAGGATCGCGGCGAATAACATCAATTGTGCTGAGCCCGAATCGGTTTACGCCTGCGGGGTGGGTTAAGAGCCCGATTCGTTTCCCCTTTAAGATAGCAAATTTTTGTTGTTCGAGCACATCGATCCCCAGGAGGAGTTGTTGCGTTCGGGTAGGGGTTTCTCTGGAGGGTGTTGTTATCTTAGCATTGGCGCAGCTAATGAATAACAGAGAAAAGAAGAGGATTAGGCTGGAAAGGTAGCTATTACGAAGGAGATCACTGGCGATTTGTTTCATTCGCCGTCTGAGGATCTTCTGTTTTGAAGAAATCGGAAGCCTTATTTTCTGATTTTTTCGGAAATTTCAGATTATGCTTTTTTGTTTCGTAGGCAATAAAGCGGTAAATCATATCTAAAATAAAGGCGAGGCCAGTTCCTAAGACAATACCTCCAACCGTTAGAACAAAAGCGGTTTCGCCGACTGCTGAGTTTTGAGGGCCAAAACGTGTAGTTTGATTGATCCAGTCTCCTATCTTATACGTTAGTAGATATAGCCAAATCGTAAGAGGATTGGTTAGCACTTGAAGACCGCAGGTAATCGGAAGATTTGTTCGAAAGAGCAGAGCCGCAGCAAAGGCTAAAGGAATCTGAAGTCCGTAGAGCGGGAGAAAGGCAATGATACAGCCTGTGTAAAAGGAAGGTGTCATCCGTCGGCCGGTAAAAGACCAGAGATAAGGTCTCTTACGGGCCATTGAGGCAAAGCGTTTAATAATAGGATAACGGTGCAGATTTGTACGACGAGGCAATGGACGGAGAATTTGCTTGGTCCGTCGAATACGTTGGAATCGCCTTTCACGATGCCTTTGTTCGTCGATCGTCATTTTGTTAAGAATCCTGATTCATTGGAGAGTCAGAAACGGTTCAATGTTCCATAACAATCCCTAAGAATAATTAATCGGTCACATCATGACCTTCATAAGGAAGCTTCCTGAAATAAAAGGGAAATTATTGAGATCGGAAGTACTTCGAGATGGATGTCACCAAATTGTTGCCTGCACTGGAGAGCGCTTCGGGCAAGGATTGTCCTTTGGGAGTTATGGCATGAACAGGACAGGGCATTGCGAGTGCCTGATCGACTGATCCAGCGAAAACAACGGCTTTTTTTCCTTTTAAAAGAGCCTCTTGTATCAGTGTGCCTGGCCCTTTGCCGGAAAGAGAGCTTTGGTCGAAACGACCTTCTCCTGTAATGATGATATCGGCGGCTGTGATTTTTTCATTCAATTGGAGCCAGGAAGAAACAAAATCGATCCCCGAAATGAGAGTGGCATTGGCAGCAACGAGGAAGCCAAAAGCAATTCCTCCAGCGGCGCCTGCTCCAGGTCTTTCTGTTATATGAGTGGGTTTTTCACAGAGTTGGCAGAGTCGGTTTGCCATCTTTTGACTCAATTTCTCCATTTTAGGAATGTCTTGTGGGGAAAGGCCTTTTTGAGGGCCATAAATAGTCGCAGCGCCATTGGGCCCCAGTAAGGGATTACTGACATCGCAGGCAATGTAGATGGGAGGAATCGATGGAAATACCTGGCCTTCGAGAATCTCTATTTCATTCCATTTAGAAGGAAAAGGTGGGCGAATTTTTGATCCATCTTTTTGGCGGAACTCGATGCCAAGGGCCGAAAGAGCTCCGAGCCCCAGATCATTGGTGGCGCTTCCACCGACTCCCAGGATGATGGCTTGAACTCCCATTTCGGTTGCAGTGCGGATGAGTTGTCCCGTTCCATAGCTGGTGGTTTTCCAAGGGTTTCGCAGTTCTGCTGGTAAAAGCCCTAATCCACTGACGGCCGCCATTTCGATAATGGCTATTTTTTGTATGTCAGGTGAAAGATTGAGGAGAGAGAGAGAGTCGGGAGGGATTTTGCTTGTCTCAATGATTCCAATGGAGGCACGGAGTGTTTCCAGGCATGGTCCTGAGCTTTGGGCTTCTCGGAGATTGCCCTTGAGGCTTTCGGTCAGCACTTGGCAAAACCCATCTCCTCCATCTGAAAGAGGAGCGAGATCGATTTCGCAGTGTGGGTGATATTTTCGAATGACACGCCTGGCGATTTGACAGGCCTCTTGAGCCGTTAACGATTCTTTGAACTTATCAAAGGCAATGAGAATACGCATTGGTAAAAACGACTCTAGCTGGCAGAGTCTGTTTCTTCAGGGTCGACAGTAAGATGTTCATGATTGCGAATATGATCTTCGCAGTAGCAGCAGGCTCCTTCACAAGTGGAACAATAACGGAAATCCATATCGGGATGAGAAAGATCTGTTTTACCGCAGATTAGACAAGTGTGACGTGGTGTATTGGCCATTTCTTCCCGTTCTTTGGCGGCACCTCTTCGACGTTGCCCACTTTTGATTCTGAGTCGGATATCCGAGCCGAAGAAAAAGAGGAAATTAACAACAGCGGCAAAGACAGAAAACCGAACAGGCCACGGGCCGATAAGGAAAGAATAAAGGTAGCCTATCCATGCGATGAGAGCGAGCCACTTGATTTGCACTGGGAGAATAAAGAAGAGTCTTAATTCAAAGGTCGGATTCAAATAGGCAAAAGCCAGAAAGACAGAGCCGGAAAGAAAGAGATTCGAAGCTGGATAAAAGGGGAAAAGAAAGGCCGCAATGATAGTTGCCAGATAACCGACGAGGAGAAAAAGAAAATAGCGGGCAATCCCCCAGTATTCTTCAAGGGCGCTCCCCATGAGATAAAAAATGTACCAGGCAAACACTAATAAAACCGGATGAAACGCCGAAGGAGGAACGAAGAGGAAAGTGACTACTCTCCATATCTCACCTTTCAAAACAAGTGATGGAATAAGTGCAATGTGGAAGAGCGGGAAGCCTCCGACATAGGCGAAGCCAAAAAACATTACCTGCCCGATGACCAAGTAAAGGGTGATATTAGGGATGGCAATCGGGCGGACTAGCTTGGCTAGTTTATCCTGGAGTGACATAAAGAATGAGGGAGAGAGAAACCTCTAGAATGGTTTACCGCCCTTTCGAGTTCCACAGAGGCTAACCTTGATGCCGAGTTCCCTGGCTAGAGCTGCTTTGGCATACATAGCGGAGTCCGCATCGCGAGCAGATTTTGCATAGGCGACCTGGATATGGTTTGCCTTGTGCCGTGCCATCATTTGATCACGGCTGACACCATAAGTGACTGCGTGCATGATGGGCCATTCAGGATTCGATTCATTCCAGCGTCGCTCGGTCTCTTTCTTGGGGAGTTTGATGACTTCTGCCCGGCCAAGGTCCATTTTCAATTTTCCTTCTTCAATGAAAATCCGGGACCAGACGATTTCACCCGGTTTTGCGATACCTCGGAGAGTTCCGCCTCCGAGTCT
>JANQKU010000170.1 GCA_028280955.1 Opitutaceae bacterium | reverse complement strand
CGATGGACATTCCTAAAACAAAAGCAAACTTGAGCCCGACAATCCAGAAACCAATGGAAAGGAGTAATCCCATAATCAATCCGATCACAAGTTGGCCTCGGAAAAAGGAAACGATGATGCCGATGAATTCCTGAACGAGAAAGACGACATCATTACGTGTTGAATCTTTAAGAAAAGGGAGATTTTCTGGTAGATTTTTAGTCGGATCGTCATCTGAGAGGAGAAAGAAAAAGAGGTAGACGGGGATGATGGCCAGACCGGTGGCGATTCCAAAAATGCCGAGCACTTGATTTCCGGCTGCTTTGAGGTTTGGAACGATATTAGAGGTGAGTTCTTTTACTTGGCTGATAGTTCCATTGACAAAATCACGAATAACTTCGTTTTCCATCTGCCGGTTATAGGCTTCGACCCAATCGGGATATGTTTCACGAATAGTGCTGAGTGCGCGTTCCCATATCCCAGGTAGAGAGTCAATAAATCCGATCAATTGAGAAATTAAAGAAGGGAGGAAACTCAAAATAAACCCGATAAGAGTTATGGAAAAGAGGCTGAAGAGAATGATGACACTGGTAATACGGCTGGTACGTAATTTTTGTTCAATCACTCCGACAACGGGGCGAAGCATAAGAGCGGCTATACCGGCGACAGCCAACGGCCAAAGAAGCCCGGAAAAGGTTCCTACGATTCGGGACAAAACCATTACGATGACAACAATCAGGGCGATAATCGTCAGAAAAGAGGCCATTCCCGCAGCTACTCCGATTATTTTTCTTTGGGTAGGGGTAAAAAAAGACGTTTTCGGCTCCGACATTACTCAAAGGTTATGGGTAAAGATGAAAGGGAATCCAGAAGAAAAGTGAGAAGCAAAAATAGAGAATTAATCCGTTAAAATCACAGAAAAACCCTGATGAAACGATCCCATCGTCCTCATTTAGTAGTGAAAGGTAAAGAGACGACTCCAACAACACCCTATATCTCCCATCATTTTCGAAGGGTCCAGAGTTACATAAAAATCAGAAATTGTTCAGCCGACGGGTTCGTCGTCTAGAATGCCAAGGCTGCGTTTTATATCAGGGCGTTCATCCAGTTCATCGATCAATTCATCGACATTGAAGTCAGTCACGATAAAGTCATCCATCTCGAATGTCGGCGTATTTGCTTGCCCACTGACTTCCACAAGACGTTGTAGATGAACATAGTCTTCGTCCACATCACGTATCTCCAGCGAAGCGCCATGTGTGGCAAAAAAATTACGTGCCTCCCTGCACCATTGGCATCCCCGTCGAACATAAAGTATAGGATCACCTTTCATGCCGAAACCCTATGCAAAAATGCGAAAAACAGCAAGCCGTTTGTCCATCATTTGATCAAATTTTCAGGTTGAAAATTCTTTTTTGACTTGGGCAAATGTTTCAATGGCAAACTGAAGATCTTCCTTGGAATGTCCGGCAGATACTTGAGTGCGAATACGGGCTGTTCCTTGAGGGACAACAGGGTAGAAAAAACCGACCACATAGACACCTTTTTCCAACATGCGAGCAGCCATTTTTTGTGCCAGAACAGCCTCCCCCAGCATCACTGGCACGATGGGATGGGTGCCTGGTTTGATAGTGAGACCAACCTTCGAAAGTCCGTCGCGGAAGAAGCGGGTATTGTCTTCCAGTTTGTCTCTCAGCTCGGTCGAACTTTCCAGCATATCGAGAACTTTGATCGATGCAGAGGCGATGGAAGGCGCCAGGGTATTAGAGAAGAGATAGGGTCTTGAGCGTTGCCGTAGTATTTCGATGATCTCTTTGCGTCCTGTGGTATAGCCACCACTGGCTCCGCCGAGAGCTTTCCCTAAAGTACCGGTAATGATGTCGATACGGCCCATCACCCCACAGTGTTCATGGGTGCCACGTCCGGTCTTGCCGAAAAATCCTGCGGCATGGCAATCATCGATCATAACCAGCGCTCCGTACTTATCTGCTAGATCACAGATGCCTTTCAGGTTTGCGATAGTTCCATCCATGGAAAAAACGCCGTCTGTGGCGATCAGGCGAAAACGTTTATCGGAGGCTTCTTTCAGCTTTGCTTCCAGGTCAGCCATATCGTTGTTTTTATAACGATAACGAGCGGCTTTAGATAGGCGCACTCCGTCGATGATACTGGCATGATTGAGTTCGTCGCTGATAATGGCATCTTCTGCGGTTAAAAGTGTTTCGAAGAGACCACCGTTGGCATCAAAACAGGATGGATAAAGGATGGTATCTTCCGTTCCTAGAAAATTGGCGATTCTCTGTTCCAGTGTTTTATGGATAGTTTGGGTCCCACAGATGAAACGGACTGAAGAGAGCCCAAAACCCCATTGATCGAGAGATTCTTTGGCAGCTGCGACGACCTCCGGATGATCGGAAAGTCCAAGGTAATTATTGGCGCAGAGATTGAGCACTTCTCTGCCTCCTTCCACTTGAATATGGGCGCTTTGCGAGCTCTCAATAAGGCGTTCTTGTTTGAAGAGACCTGCTGCTTCAATTTCGCCGCAGGTTTGTCTTAGATGTGTGAGAAAATCTTCTTTCATGGAGAATGGTAAGAATGGGTGTGAGGATAGGAAAAAAGGAGACTGAGCCGATCAAATTTTTCAAAATAACCTTTTTCCTCTTTCCTCAACTTCGAAAAGTATTAAGTATGTAAAAATCACCCAATATGGAGGGAATAGGATAAAGCGATGTCGTAATTGTTTCATTATGAATTCACGCTCGAGAAATATAGGTATTATTGGTATCGTATTTTTCCTTTTAATAATAAGAGGGAATGCGGCACCTTCCTCTTCAATTGATGGGTTGAGTGAAAACATTCGGATAGAGAGCCAAAGCTTAGGTTACGATCTTCAATATCGGATTTATTACCCACCGGGACATGAAGAGCAATCGGGTTTGCCGACACTTTATATCACTGATGGGCAACAGTATATTAAGAAGGGGAATCTACCGAAAGTAATCAGTTCATTGATTAAAAAGAAAAAAATTAAGCCAGTGGTGGCTGTCTTTATTGATCCGCGAGATCCTGATAATTTGTCAATCAATCGACGAAACGAACAATTCTTCTGTAATCCTTCCTATGTCAAATTTGTTACCCGCGAACTTATCCCGACCATTGAATCTCATCATCACACCTCTGAGAAAGTGGAAGATCGAGTGATAATGGGCCACTCTTTTGGTGGCCTCAATGCTGCTTGTTTTGGTGTAATGACACCTGATGTATTTGGTGGAATAGCCATGCTTTCACCAGCGATGCATCCTGTTCCCCGTATCGTGGAAGCCTATAAGAAACTAGATAAACTACCGCTTAAAATCTATTTGAGCACGGGCACCTACGGAGATAATTTTGAAAAGACTAGAGCTTTTAAAAGTGCACTAAAAAAGAAGGGATATGAGTTGAGGTATAAGGTAAGGGTTGATGCTGCTCATAATTGGAATAATTGGAAACCTTTGATGGGTGATGTCCTACTTTACTATTTCTCGGTAAAACAGAGTCATACGGAATCGTTTCATTGATGAAATGATAAGGCGCAAATAATAATACTATAGATAAAAGAATCTTTTTGAAACGCGGACCAATGGTCACTGGGCTTGTTGTTTTGAAAGATGGATGACGTGGTTGCCGTAACAGCTGAAGCCAGTAGTTGATCTGCCAGTGTTGTCAAAAGGTAGTGTAGTACGTTTATATGGACGTGGTATTATTGATCGGATGTTTGATGAAAAATACGTCTGCCTCGCTCGTATTCTTGTCAGCAATGATTACTGAAGCTTAAGTTTTGATGTCAGTCCCAAAGTATGCTTAAAGCTATACTCAATTATCTGATAGGAAGTAAAATGAAAACAATGAGATAAAGTGATGGATTATATAGAGAACATGAAGGGATCGGTTAAGGGTGTTATCAATAAATCATATTTCCTTAAGATCTTATACATAGGCCTTCTCGTTCTCATCCTGCAAATTCCCGTTTCGATGATTCAGTCAACCATCTGGGAGAGACAAACCACCCGAGATTCAGCTGTCAAAGAGGTGATGGACAAATGGGGAGGCCAGCAATCGTTGACCGGACCGTTTCTGATCGTGCCGTTTGTAGAGAGATGGACTATCCAGAGTAGTGAAAATAAACCGGTGGCACGTAGCCGGATCAGTCATGCTGTTTTTCTACCTGAAAACCTTCAGATTACAGGGCAGATGGATAGTTCTGTCCGCCATCGTGGAATTTTTGAAGTACCGGTTTATTCGATTTCATTGGATGTGGACGGAGGTTTTCTTCGCCCTGATTTTTCATCATGGGGTATCGATGCAAAAGATATTCTCTGGGAGAGGGCCCAAGTATCCGTAGGATTGTCAGATGTTCAATCGATCACAAACAATATGAAGCTTATCTGGAACGAAGAAGAACTTTCTTTTTCTCCGGGGGCGGGTGATTTTCGAGAAGGTATTGCCGGTGTTCACGTTACTTTGGGAGATAAAATAATAGGCGAAACTTTTTCCTTTTCGATGGCACTAGAGGCAAACGGTAGTATCGGTGCTTTTTTTGCACCATTGGGTAAAGAGACACATATCGAACTCACTTCTGATTGGAAAGATCCCAGTTTCCAGGGTGGTTGGTTACCCTCCAATCATACGATTGATGATTCCGGTTTTAAAGCAAATTGGGAGATTCCCTTTTTAGGAAGAAATTATCCTCAAAAATGGAAAGCTGAATCATGGCAGACGGTTGGCGCTGCGATTGAGGCGTCAAAGTCGGGCTTTGAACTTCTGGCAGTGGTGGATCACTATCGCATGTCGATAAGAAGTGTGAAGTATGAAATCCTTTTTCTGGTTCTAACTTTTGCGACCTTGTGGCTCTTTGAAATCATTGCCGGTATCAAAGTTCATGCCATGCAGTACTTGTTGGTGGGCGCAGGGATGTGTTTATTTTACTTGCTGGAGCTTTCTCTAGCAGAACACATTGGTTTTGTCCCGGCATACATCATCGCGAGTACGGCAATCACATTACTGATTTTCACTTATTGTATTGCAGTGCTAAAAAGTGGAGCAAGAGCGACAATTGTCGGCGCTGTGATCATAGGACTGTATGGTTTTCTTTACGTTCTGCTGCAACTGCAGGATTATGCGCTTCTACTCGGTTCGATTGGTCTCTTTATCATCCTTGCCGCGATTATGTTCCTGACTCGGAAGATAGACTGGTACGGTGCCAAGGGTGATTGAGTTACTGTAGAAGGGAATAGAGCGATTCGGCTATAATGAGATGCCCGGTTTCATTTGGATGAACGGGTTCCGGACAAAAGACTTCAGATTCGTGATGTTTGAGAAGTCGTTGAAAGATCACATGGGTCTTAAGATGATACGTTTGGTATTTCGTGCTCAGTTTTGAAACCACTTTGATGTATTGAGGCAGCAGTTGCAGGACATCGTACCGAAAGGAATTGGGTGAGGTCTCCTGGCTGATGAAAAAAGGGTCGATCAGGACAAGATTGCATTTGGGGAGAGCTGCTTTGGTCCGTTTCAGAATATCCTCGTAAGCTTCCGCAAAGAGTTCGGGCGGAATGGCATCCGGGTCTCCTCTCAAGACTCTATGCAGATCATTGATTCCGACTTTAATAAATAGCCAATCGGGTTGATGGCGAAGCACATCATCTTTCCATCGATTCCGAAGCCCCGGCGCTGTATCACCACCAATGCCTTTGTTGATAATGGTAAATTGTTTAGTGGATTCTCGCAGGATGAGAAGATCCGAGAACATTTTTACGAATCCTCTCCCAAGGGGCCGGGCATCCAGGCGTCTGCCACAGTCAGTAATACTGTCTCCTATAAAAAGGAGGGTTTGGTCATTCTTAAATGCCATATAAATGAAATCGTGGTGAAGAACTGTGCGGCTTGATGAAGGTTTACCGATAAATAACCTCGCGAATGTTATCGCCTTTGAATTGAACGGTCTGGCTGTCAATGCGTTCGTAACCAACCATGGATTCGGCGGCATCGGCTTCATGTGTGTGAAAGAAACGTTTTTCCAGAACGTAAGGGGCTTCCCATTTCAGTGGTGGGATAGGATCCTTTTTGTGTTTTTGGAGCGCCGCCGCAATTTTTTCTCTTATTAAAGCGCGTGATTTCTGGGCAGAGATGGAAATGGCAGATCCTCTGCTTAATCCTTGCTTAACGCAGGCGGTGGTGATTTCCGGGATAAGGGCTTCGGCTTCATCACAGGCATCTGCTTCACCGCTGAGGAAGATAAGTGGAATATCAAAATCACCGTGATAGAGGGCAAATTGGGCCGTTTCGCCGATCAGCTTACCATTGAGTTTATAATAATCAATGGTTCGACTGCTTTGTGTATGGTTCATATTACTGGTTTGAATACCGGCCATGGCATGTTGCCCGATCATGACGCAGACATCGAAATCCTTGACAAAACGGTCCCTCACATAGAGGGGTGAGGTGGGGCGACCGTGGATCAACTTTACTTCGGGATGGAGGTCTTCGAAATAAACGGCTCCGGGCCCGTGCCCATCGAAGACCATTATTTCCGTTGCACCTGCATCGAGCAGACCGTCAGCGGCAGCATTGATTTCTGCCGTGAGCAGTTTTTTGGCAGCGTCATAGTAACGTCCGTCGGGATATGCTTGATCGGTGAAGGAGACGACTCCGGCGACGCCTTCAATATCAGTGCCCATGATGACTTTCATCGTGTCTTAAGTCTTGGTTTGGGGGTAAAGTTGGAGAAGTCTCTTTAGAGGACTTCGAGAATTTCCCTTTAGCAAAGTGGATTGCAGATGCTTTGCAATAAAAGTCAGCTGGCTGTGGCAGATTTTTCAGTGATTTCGATATAGTTTCTCACTGTTTTTTCAAATCCCATGTCAATCGCTTCTACAGTTAAAGCATGACCAATAGAAACTTCGAGGATGCCGGGAATTTGTAGAAAGGTAGCCAGATTTTTGAGATCGAGGTCATGCCCGGCATTCACTTCGAGACCGATTTTCTGGGCATGCCGAGCTGCCTCGGAGAAAGCCTTGAATATTTCGGCTTCTTTTTCTGTGCCAAAAGCGCTGGCATAGGATTCGGTGTAGAGTTCGATGCGGTCGGTCTCGATCTTCTTGGCTTCGTCGACTTGTGCTTTGACTGGATCGAGAAAAACGGAAGTGCGAATTCCATGAGCCTTTAGGTTATCGATAATGGGTCGGAGTTTTTCGCCATCCGAAATGAGATCCCAGCCATGATCGGAGGTGACTTGGTTCGGATCGTCAGGGACGAGCGTGCACTGTGTGGGCTTGCATTCTTTAACCACGTCGAGGAATTCCGGAATGGGGTTTCCTTCGATATTCAATTCTTTGCCCGGATAAGCTTTTATCCATTCGGCCAGTTCATAGGCATCGGAATAACGGGCATGCCGTTGATCGGGGCGAGGATGTATCGTCACGCCAGCTGCGCCGAAGCGTAGGCATTTTTCGGCATAGTCGATGAGGTTGGGGAAATCTCTTCCTCTGGCGTTTCGTAGTAGAGCGATTTTATTTAAATTGATACTTAAGTGGGTCATGGGCGTAAAAGTCGGGTAACCTCCATTAACAACATATTATCGATGCTCTATCGGGGTGGTTTTTGCAATCTTCTTTCCTAATAGACTTCTAGAGGTTTTAGCGCTCCTTGACTCTGCTTGAAGCGAGACTAGAAAAGGGATAATGGACCAGTCATTAGCGGATCGTTTGGAAGTAGGCTACTCTGGGGCGGTTTATGACGTCCTTCGCAAGAGAGGTTTCCCGAATCAGGTTTTACTGTCATCTATTCGACCTCTCTTACCCGAGCAAAAACTGGCGGGCCCGGTTTTTACAGTGAAGGGGAAGGTGCAGGAAGGGCTGGATCCTCATGAAACACTGCTCCAATGGACAGGTATGTTGTCAAAAGCCCCCGGTGGTTCGGTGGTGGTTTGTCAGCCGAATGATACAAAGGCGGCTTACATGGGAGAACTTTCTTCGGAAACGATGCAATTTAGAGGTGTGCGGGGATTTATTGCCGAAGGAGGTTGTCGTGATAGCGAATTTATTGCGCGTATTCGATTCCCTGTTTTCTGTACGCATTATACGCCGGTGGATGTTGTCGGCCGATGGATCCCGGAAGAGCTGGGAGGAACGATTGAAATTGGAGGTGTTTGTATTCGATCTGGTGATTATGTGATGGCGGATCGGGATGGGATCGTCATCATACCGGAAGAAATAGTTGAAGAAGTGGTCGCAGAAGTGGAAGTTGTTTTGAAGACAGAAAGTTTGGTTCGCAAAGCAATTATGGAAGGGATGGATCCCCAGGAAGCTTATTTGAAATATGGAAAATTCTGATTCAAACAGCGCTTTAATGAGATTGTCGAAGGCAGATAATATTCTGGTTTTGCGCCGGAGTGTTTTAGCGGATGAAACATTGCAAATAGGTGACACAAAATTTTCGCTTCCTTATGATCTTGGCCTTGGCCATAAGATAGCGGCCCGTTCGATTACAGAAGGAGAGAAAATTTTCAAATATGGAGCGCCCATCGGATCGGCGACTTGTTCGATCCAAAGAGGTGAGCATGTTCACTTGCATAATATGAAAAGTGATTACCTTCCAACTTACACTCATGACAATGCCTTTATCGACAACAACTCTTGAGGGTTTTTTACGATCAGATGGTCGCAAAGGTATCCGTAATACCTTGCTGGTGATTTATCTGGTTGAGTGCGCCCATCATGTGACGAGAGAAATTGCAGCGCCATTTCGCGATAAGGAGGTGCATATTATGGGTTTCAGCGGGTGTTATCCGAATAACTATGCCCACACTATGTTATATCGCCTTTCGACTCATCCGAATGTTGGGGGTGTTCTTTTGGTTTCTTTGGGGTGTGAAGGTTTTAATCGAGGACGTTTACAGGAGGAAATACAAGAAAGTGGCCGACCAGTTTACACATTGGTGATTCAGGAAAGTGGCGGGACCGAAAAAACGATTGTGGAAGGACGTAGCTGGGTGAAATCAGCTTTAGAGGAAATCGAAAAGGTTCCACGTACTGCGATGGAGGTGAAAGATCTGGTAGTTGGAACGATTTGTGGTGGCTCTGATGCCTCCAGCGGTATTTCGGCCAATCCAGCGATCGGCTATTGTTTTGATCGGTTGGTCAAGGCAAAGGCTTCCTGTATCTTTGAAGAAACGGGTGAATTAATCGGATGCGAACAGATTATGGCAGACCGGGCAATTCATCCAGGTTTGGCAAAACAATTATTTGGGGCAGTGGCAAAAGCGGCAGAGTATTACTCTGTTTTGGGCCATGGAAGCTTTGCGCCCGGTAATGCGGAGGGAGGGTTGACCACCCAGGAAGAAAAATCAATGGGAGCGTATGCAAAAAGTGGATCATCCAAAATTACCGGTATTTTGAAACCCGGAGATCAACCGGGAAGCGGAGGGCTTTACTTACTGGATGTGGTTCCGGACGGTGAGGTCCGGTTTGGCTTTCCCAATATTAACGACAATGCAGAAATTGCTGAATTGATTGCCTGTGGTGCGCATCTGATTCTTTTTTCGACCGGACGAGGATCTGTGGTGGGGTCGGTTATCAGTCCGGTAATTAAGATCTGTGGAAATCCTGAAACTTTTCGCCGAATGGAGGGAGATATGGATATTGATGCGGGGCGTATTCTGGAGGGAAGAGCCGATATTCCCGAGGTGGGAAATGAACTTTATGGATATTTAGTGGAGGTAGCAGGCGGTAAAAAAAGTAAGTCCGAAGCACTCGGCCACCGTGAGTTTGTTTTGACGTATAAAACATTTCAACCACTGGGTCCGGCCTGTTTTCCTGGATAAAATAATAGAGCTAAAGATGGATTTGGAGCTAAAAGATAAGGTTGTGATTGTTTCCGGTGGTACTAAAGGTATTGGAGAGGGTATTACACGATCTTTTGCTAAAGAAGGAGCTATGGTGGTAGCTCTAGGGCGCAACTCCGAAACAGGTTCTGCTGTAGCTGAATCGATCTGTGCTAGCGGAGGGCGTTGTTTTTTTAAAGAAGTTGAACTGACAGATGATGTGGCCGTTGATCAAGTGGTTCAACAGATTATCAGTGAATTCGGGCGAATTGATGTAGTGGTCAATAATGCCGGAGTGAACGACGCCATCAGTCTAAGGCATTCTCCCAGAGATTTTGCCCGTTCATTGGAGCGGAACCTTGTGCACTATTTCAGTCTGATTCATTACGCGCTGGATTCCTTGATCGAAAGGAAGGGAACGATTATCAATATCGGATCAAAGGTGTCGGAAACTGGGCAAGGGGGGACTTCTGGTTATGCGGCGGCCAATGGGGGTATCAATGCCTTGACCCGTGAATGGGCGGCTGACCTGGCGAAATATGAAATCCGGGTAAATTGCGTTATCCCGGCAGAAGTGATCACTCCACAATACGACAAGTGGCTCCAGAGTGTTGAAAATCCGGAAGAAGCTGTCGAACAGCTGAAGGCTTCAGTTCCCTTTGCCCGACGTACCACGACGGTAGAAGAAATTGCCGATGCCGTTGTCTTTGCTGCCTCAGCCCGTTCCTCTCACACGACCGGTCAGATCTTATTTGTCGATGGAGGTTATACGCATCTGGACCGGGCCTTGACCGCTTCAACCACTCATTTGAAATCCAGTTAAAACCCAAAGAAATTACCCATGAAACGTTATGGTATGGTCATCAAAGTAAAGCCGGATCGTCTGGAGGCATATAAGAAACTTCATGCAGCTGTTTGGCCGGAAGTTCTGGAAGTGATAAAAGACTCTCACATTCAGAACTATTCCATTTTTCTGAAAGATAATACGCTGTTCAGTTATTTTGAATACACGGGAGAGGATTTTGAGAAAGACATGGCTTACATGGCAGAGCAGCCCATTACCCAGAAGTGGTGGGAGCTCGGTGGCCCCTGCCAGGAGCCCTTGAAGACTCGTAAGAAAGGTGAATGGTGGGCCAATATGGAGGAAGTCTTTTACTTTAAGGGGGCCTGATATTTTATCGGGTTCGTTAGTTACTTTCCTGAAAGTAGAAATTAAAAATAAAATAGGGTGTAACCGATTGCACTCTATTGCGTCGTAAAGGGTAACAGTATTTTACACTATCTAATGAGGAATCTTATGAATACAAAATTACTAATCATGTCGGGTCTTGCAGTCACCTTTATCGCTTCGACCTTTGCTGGAAGTGGAGAGGGAAGGAAATCAACTGATCGTCGAAGTCCCGAGGAAATGGTGGCAAGAATAATTGTGAAGAATGATACGAATGATGATTCTGCTTTAAATGTGGAAGAATTGGAGGGAGCGATCGTGAAAATGCAAGAAAGACGCAAAGAACGTATGGCCAAGATGCGTGAGCAATTCGGTGATCGAGAAGGTAAAGGGCTTCGTGGTGAGGGACGGAAACGACCAGAGCCTGCTGAAGTAGCTGAAATCTGGATCACAGAATTCGATTTTGATGAGAGTGGATCCCTAGATGGAGCAGAGTTGCTTGAAGCAATGGGAAGTATGAGGCCTAGAGGGCCACACGGAGAGAATGGTCCACCACCACCTCCGAATGAATAAGTTGTCAGGAAAGTAACAGTAAGTTTACACCGGTGATGGATTTGCCGGTGTAAACATGCCTTCAAAAGATTCGGGTTTGTCCGAGTCTTTTTTGTTTACCAGCGGAACTGATGAGGCCCGAAATCGGCTGTATAGAATGGGGAAACGAAGGTTCCGGGTGGTACCAGTTGGTCGACTTTCTGACGATCTTCTTCCGTTATCTCAACGTCAAAAGCTTTTAAATTATCCTCGAGTTGTTCCATTGTTCGGGGGCCAATGATTGGACTGGCGATGCCCGATTGCTGCATACACCAGGCCAGTGAAAACTGAGAGAGGGTACAGTTTTTGGTTTCGATTATTTTTTCGAGTCCTCCTAAAACATCAAAAACCCGATCGTTATATTGTTCTCGTTGAAAAGGATGGTCAGCGTGATTTTCAAACCGTGAGTTAGCAGGTGGCGTTTCGTTTCGTCTGTATTTGCCGGTGAGCAATCCGGAAGCGAGTGGGCTCCATGGAATGATCGCTGTTCCGTAGGTTTGCGCCATGGGCAGAAGTTCAGTTTCGATTCGGCGATCAAGAATGTGGTAGGGTGGTTGTTCACAGATAAAACGATTCAGTCCCAGCTCTTTAGAGACCCAGAGTGATTCGATAAACTGCCAGGCAGAGAAGGTGCTGGTGCCACCGTACCGGACTTTTCCCGAACGAATCAAATCATCGAAAGCTCGCAGAGTCTCATCGATGGGCACTTCGGAATTAGGACGATGAATATAGTAAATATCGATATGATCTGTCTGCAGACGTTTCAGACTGGCTTCACATTGTTGGATGATATGTCGGCGGGAGCTGCCTTGCATATTGGGGTCATCATTATCCATTCTCCAGAAGACTTTTGTCGCGAGAACCATCTGGTCTCGTTTCCCATTGCGTTGGAAGGCTTCGCCGACAATTTCTTCACTGCGCCCTCTGCTGTACATGTTGGCGGTATCGATGAAGTTGAGACCTTCATCGATAGCTTTATCAATGATGGCGTAACTGTCTTTCGGGTCGGTTTTTCCACCAAACATCATGCAGCCGAGACAGAGAGGGCTGACTTTTACGCCAGTGCGACCAAGGGAACGGTATTCCATATAATTCAGTGTAGAGGAGTTTTTTTTGAATGTTACCAGCGAAACTGATGAGGACCAAAATCAGATTGATAAAATGGTGAAATGAAAGTGCCAGGTGGCACCAGTTCGTCAACTTTTTCACAGTCTTCTTTTGTGATTTCGAGATCAAGCGCTTTCAAGTTATCCTCGAGTTGTTCCATGGTCCGAGGCCCTAGAATTGGACTGGTGATACCGGGTTGCTGCATGCACCAGGCGAGCGCAAATTGAGAAAGCGTGCAGCTCTTGGCTTCCGCTATCTTTTCAAGCTCTTCGAGAACATCAAAGGCTTGCTCGTTGAGCCGCGTTCGTTGCCAGGGATGATTGGTGTAGTCTTCAAAGCGTGAATTGGCTGGCGGTGTTACATCTCGTTTGTATTTACCGGTAAGGATTCCCGCTGCCAATGGGCTCCATGGGATGATGGCAGTGCCATAGGTCTGTGCCATGGGCAGGAGTTCGGTTTCGATCCGACGTTCCAGGATGTTGTAGGGCGGTTGTTCGCAGACGAAACGATTGAGTCCCAATTCTTTGGCAACCCAGAGTGATTCGACTACTTGCCAGGCCGAGAAAGTGCTGGTGCCGATGTATCGGACCTTTCCGGAGCGAATTAAATCGTCGAGCGCACGCAGGGTCTCATCGATAGGTATTTCGGAGGTGGGGCGATGGATCTGGTAGAGATCGATGTAATCGGTCTGCAGACGTCTGAGGCTGGCCTCACATTGTTGGATGATATGACGCCGGGAACTGCCCTGCATATTGGGAGCATCGCCCATTTTGCCGAAGACTTTTGTGGCCAGAACAATCTGATCCCGCTTTCCGTTTCGCTGTAAAGCTTCGCCAACTACTTCCTCGCTGCATCCGATATTGTAGACATTTGCCGTATCAATGAAGTTGAGGCCCTCATCGATAAATTTATCAATCATGGCGTAACTGTCCTTGGGTTCGGCTTTCCCTCCGAACATCATGCAGCCGAGACAGAGAGGGCTGACTTTTACGCCGGTACGACCAAGTGAACGATATTTCATGTCTTATAATCTCTCTTCTATGTGGTTCAAATAAGGAATTGAATTAGTATAGAGCTTATTCCAGCTGAAAGCAATCGGGAAAGATTTTGATTCTAAGAAAGTTTTTAACGGAAACACGCGAAAAGCTCTCAGAAGCTGTCTAAATGAATCTGTCCTAAGCGGATGCGCCGAGAAAAAAGAAGCTCACTGTGTTCGCTCACTGCTTAGGCACTTCTAGTGCGCGGCCTTGTCTGCTTCTTTTCCGGCTCGCACTATCAAAATGGATACTTTTCAGACAGCCTCTTAGAGATTTTCAGGTGCGGGGATATGGGCAAATTCACTGAAAAAGATTTCACGATCCACATAGTCCGAAATACTTTTTCCAGTTTTATAAGCTTCTTCGTAATAATTGAGGTGCTCGGAAGGTTGTTTTAAAACGAAATGAGCAAAGGCGACTTCCGAATAAGCGGTGGCCAGGTCCAGCTCATCACATGGATTATTTTGGCAGAAATGGAGGGCTCGTTTCCCAAAGAAAAGGGCATTGCGACCTTGGCTGAGAAGGGCATGCACATGTGAAAGAAGTGTGTCAGCTCGCGCGTAATTAAGAGGTTCTCCTACTTGTGACCAGTGATAAGCGGAAGCGTGAGCGGCATTAAACATTTGCAGATCTTCGTCGGATGTCCTTTTGGATTGGGACGCCAGATCCCAGGCGATGTTATTGCAATCGATTGCAAACCATCGGTGTGCCGTTGGAATATCTTCAGTATACATGCCGGGGTAAGAGGTAGCATTGTCGTAAAACCAGTTTTGGGATCTAAGTTGGATGGCCGAGTATCACCTACTAGCTGGTATTTACGCTGCTGATAGCTTTACCAATTTTGTAAAAAAGGTCAAGAGATCGATTATTTTTTGATCACTGATTTGGCTCTATCAGTGGGTCAAAGATGGGTTTGTTAATAATTTCTCCATTTTCTGATGTGGAATGGATATTTCCAAGAATTCATCCCCGATGGATTGATACCCGAGCTTGAGATAAAAAGGCACCGCTTCTCTACGAGCGTTGAGGAATAAATTGGCAAAGCTTTTCTTGAGGAGATCTTCTTCTGCGTATTGCATCAGCTGTTTTCCGATACCTCTGGAGCGATAGCTTTCCGCTACGGCCATTTGGCGTATCTGGACAAGAGATTCGCTATGGGGAACAGCCACTAGACAAGCGATTATCGTCTCTTTTTCAAAGAAACCGTAGTGGTGATAGTTTGATTCTACTGCAAGATCTTCATCGTAGAGACTCAGCCCCAGTGGTTTTCGCAGTATGGTGTCGCGCAATTCGCAGGCCTGTGCGTATTTTTCTGATCCATGTGGTATGACTCCCAATTCCATACTTTTTTACCAGGAAAATAGGTGCGGTTTTCCAGCACGTGGTTTCATGTCATAGACGGGAGTGGTTAAGCTGCCGGGAGCGATCAATTCATCTACTCTGAGGCAGTCTTCATCTGATACCTGGACATTGATTGCTTTCAGGTTATCTTCGAGCTGTGCACTTGTCCGAGGACCGATGATCGCGCTGGTGACACCCGCTTGGCGAAGACACCAAGCCAATGAAAATTGAGAAAGCGTATGCCCCTTCATCAAAAATAAAAATTCCAGTCCCTCTAGCACATCGAAGAGTCGACGGTTAAAGCAATTACGCATCCATTCACTTTTTTGAAAATCTCCAAATCGACTTTCTTTTGCAGGCGTCATATTGCGTTTGTATTTCCCGGAAAGAAGGCCGGCGGCAAGAGGGCTCCAGATAATGGTGGCAATTCCATAGGTCTGAGCCATGGGTAGGAGTTCGTTTTCGATGCGACGATCGAGGAGGTTATAGGCGGGCTGCTCACAGGCGAAGCGATTGAGTTTAAGTTCTTTGGCCACCCATAAAGCTTCCATAATCTCCCAGGTGGCAAAACTGCTGGTGCCGATGTAGCGGACCTTGCCGGATTGGATCAAATCGTCGAGCGCACGAAGTGTTTCATCGATTGGGATATCGAACATCGGACGATGAAGCTGATAAAGGTCGATGGAATCCGTCTGCAGGCGTTTCAAGCTGGCTTCGCATTGCTGGATGATATGGCGCCGGGAGTTTCCCTGCATATTGGGATCTGTCTCATCCATCTGACCGTGAACCTTTGTCGCCAGTATGATTTGGTTTCTCTTTCCATTACGTCGCAGGGCTTGGCCAACGACCTCTTCACTTTTTCCATAGGTATTGGCTGTATCGAGAAAATTGATGCCAGAATCAATGGCTTGATCAATAATGGTATAGCTTTCGTTGGGTTCAGTCGCCCCTCCAAAATTGAAACAACCCAGGCAAAGTGAGCTGACCTTTACACCGGTGCGACCAAGTGAGCGGTATTCCATGGTAACCTATTGTTTATCGTTATGGTGAAATAAAAATCAATCAGGAGAAGGAGACTTGTGTAGAGAGGCGCGCAACACCTCCATGTTTTCTCTTACGTATTTCGTCGAAGTATCTTCGACTGATGTGTAGTCCCAATGTGTTTCCGGCGATATTTTCATGGCATCCCGTATCAATTGGCATCGTTTCTGTTTTTGGAGAACATCTGCTTGAATGGCTGAGGGATCGAATGTTTCGAGAATCAGTTGACGCAGGGTCCTTTCGATTTCGGAGACTTCCGGATTTCCGCTCAGGTTCTGGAGTTCCTTTGGGTCTTCTGCCAAATCAAAGAGTTGGCTGCCGCCTTCGTGAACCATCACGTACTTGTATTGTCCCTTCCGAATCATAAAGGTGGGAGCCAGAGATCCTTCGCAGTGGTACTCACTCATTACCGTACGATCTTTATCCGAGTATTGCGGGTCGGTGAAGTAGGGGACAAGACTCTTTCCGTCGAGTTTACCGATGGATTCACTTTGAGTGATTTCAATCAGGGTAGGGCATAAATCCATTAAGCTGACGGGATCTGTTATGCTTATCCCTCGTTGCCATTTTTTTGGGAAGCTGGCGATAAGAGGTATCCGTGCACTGGATTCGTAAAAAAGACGTTTTTCCACATAGCCGCGTTCTCCAGCCATTTCCCCATGATCGGAGGTAAAGAGAATGGCGGTATCGTCGCGTAAACCTAAATCATCGAGCGTTTGCAGGAGCTCTCCTACTTTATCATCGATGTAGCTGATCATGGCGTAATAAATACGGCGCATCTTTTTGATTTGCTCGGTATCTTTTTCCACCTCGGGCGCAATACCTTCGAAATGCCGCATCCATTTATCCAATTCGATTTCGGCAGACGCAGCTTTTTCGGAGATGATGGGCAGCTCGATTTCGGCGCCTTCGTAGCGATCATAGTATTCCTGCGGAATTTCAAAGGGTGCATGAGGATGAGTAAAGGAGGTCACCAGACAGAAGGGTTTCCGCTTTTTGCCTTTTTCTCTCATGTCGACAAAACGATCTCGTAGAAAATCTAA
>JANQKU010000154.1 GCA_028280955.1 Opitutaceae bacterium | reverse complement strand
CCCATCAATCCTGACTGACCGAGACAGCTTCTCATGCATAAAATCCTTTGAACTGCCTGACAAAAGTTTCTCTGAAAAAGCCAGCGTTCGTTGGTAGAGGGGCTCCGCTTCCGCATACTTCTCCTGGCCCATGTAAACAGCGGCCAGATTTTCCAGCGGCTCCACCATGGCAAAACCATCCTGTCCTTGAGCCTTCTCTCTTATGGCTAAGGCACGTTCATAGAGGGGCTCAGCTTCTGTATACTTACTCTGGGCCTTATAAATACCTGCTAAATTTTCCAAAGGTTCGACCATTGTAAGATCATTCTCACTGATCGCTCTCTCTTTTATAACCAAAACACGTTGGAAGAGAGGTTCGGCTTCCGCATACTTACTCTGCTCTCTATAAAATGCAGCTAAGTTATTGAGAGCTTCAACCAAAAGAAAGTCATCCTTGCCCAGGGCTCTTTCCTCAATCGCTAACATACGTATGTAAAGGGGTTCCACTTCTGCATACTTATTCTGGATCCGATAAACGAAAGCTAAGTCCTCCAGGGGTGTCAGCATATTGGGATCATCTCTTCCCCATGCTTTCTCTTTCAGAACCAAAATACGCCTGTAGAATGGCTCGGCTTCCATGTATTTACCCTGGACTTTATAAACGGCTGCTAAATTCTCCAAAGAATCAACCAGAAGAAAATCATCCGGTCCCAACACCTTCTCTCTGATAAATAAAACACGTTTATAGAGCAGTTCCGCTTCCAAATACTTACTCTGAATATAGTAGAGCCCAGCCAGATTATTTAGGTCCTCCACCACATCAGGGTGATCTGGACCAAGTGCATTCTCCGCGGTAGTCAGCAGCCGTTGATAGAGGGGCGCAGCCTGCGAATATTTGCCTTGTTTTGCATAGACAGCAGCCAAGTCATTTAGGCTCTGCTTTACATGGGCATGCTCGGAACCCAGAGCTTTCTCCCGTATCGTCAGAGCACGTTGGTAGAGGGGCTCGGCCTGCGCATACTCGCCCTGATTCTGGTAAAGTAAAGCCAGAGTATTCAAGCTCAAAGCGACACCGGGATGATCGAGGCCAACACTTTGCTCAACTACCTCGAGAGCTTTCTTGGCAATAACGACTGCTTGCTCATAGTCACCTGCTTGATACAGCTCCAGGATTTTCTGATTCAGGGCCTTCCACTCATCACCCGCTCCCTGTGCAAGCACCGACAAAGTGGCCAGGAACCAGATCGAAAAAGTCATTATAATAGACCTCAGGTATTTCATTTCTTCTTACGGGCATTTTGTAGATTAACAATAGATGCTAAACTGTTACGGACCGCCACAACATCAGGATGATCTGACTCTAAGTGCTCTTCTCTTATGGCTAAGGCACGTTCATAGTATTTCGTGGCTGTTTTATAACTGCCTTGAGCCCTGTAGAGTTCGGCCAGGCTATTTTGAATCGTGGCAGCATCAAGATGGTTCCTCCCTTGCAACCTCCTTATAATCCCTAACGCGCGTTTGTAGAGCGGTTTCGCCTGCTCATACTGACCTTGGATCATATAAAGCCCAGCCATGTTGATAAGAGTTTCAGCTATATCGGGATGATTAGACTTCCTCAATTTCTCGCGTATCTCCAACGCACGTAAGTGAAAATCTGGTGTCGCATAATAATAGACCGCCGTCTCACCTTCACCCCCAGGCAAGTCTACGGGATCGGGCGCCTCTCTTGTTTCCCCAATGAAATCGTACGAATCAGCCATGGCCTTTATTTCTGTAGCATCACCTACTCCCGGCATATTTTCTCGTATCTTCAATGCACGTCTATAGAGCGGTTCTGCTTGTTCATACTCACCCTGGGCCTGGTAGAGTTCTCCCAGATCATTCAAGGTAGATCCGACAACTGGGTGATTGGGCCCCAGCTGCTTCTCTCTTATAATGAGTGCGCGTTTATAAAAAGAAGTCAGGTCATTCACTCCTCGTGCCACATCAGGGTGATTGGGACCTAAAGCTTTCTCCCGTATCTCCTGAGCCTGTTTATAGAGGGGCTCGGCCTGATCATACTGGATCTGGGTTTCATGAAGCGAAGCCATATGATCTAAGCTCGACGCTACCTCAAGGTGATCGGGACCCAGTGCTTTCTTTCGTATCTCCAGTGCCCGTTGATAAAGCGGCTCAGCTTGAGCATACTGACCTTGACCATGATGAAGCAAAGCCAAGTCATCCAGACTCAGTGCCACATCAGGGTGGTTACGACCCAACGCATTCTCCCTTATGTCCAGTGCCCGTTGGTAAAGAGGCTCAGCCTGAGCATACAAACCTTGGTCATGATAGAGTAAAGCCAGTGTTTCCAAGCTCAATGCCACATCAGGATGATCCGAACCCATTTCTTGCTCAACGGCTTCAAGAGCCTTCTTGGCAGCTTCGACTGCATCGTCATCTTCATCCGCTAGATAAAGATCCATCACATCCTGATCTTGGCGAAAAAATTCAAATTCAATGGTTTCATCCAGTTCAGCCAAAGCCTCCGCAACCTCCTTTTCCTCACTTTTTTTACTCTGCGCGAATACAGCCGGAGCGACCAATAAAAAGAGCAAAAAAAGGGTTGATAGTATTCGTATGTATTTCATCGCCATGTAGAACGACACTATCACCTATTTTTTGTTCCTCTTCTCTCTATCGAGAAATTCAATAAGAAACATTCGTTTCCCTCATAGCAGAGCTTTTGCAAGCAGACATCACTCTTCTACTACCATAAGCTTCCCCCAAAAAAGATTCAGATTAAATACCCCAATCCTTGCGGGCCTCAACCATTGATCGAAACCGCTGACCGACTGTATAATGTCCCTCTCCTCCTGCTTTCCACCTTTCATCAATCGGTTCACTGGCTGGCTGAAAACGGATATCGCAGCTTAGTCGAAAACAATTGGTCAGATTCGTTGACGAAGCATGCATTGTGTACATGCCAAAGATGATGATATCACCGGCACGATAATCTCCAATGACCCACTGCCCACCAAACTTCTCCACAATTTCCATAGGGTCCCTGGTAAACCAACCCTCTATCAAATCTCGATCTACATCGATCCGGCCATAAGTGTCTCTCAATCGAGAAAAACTATCGAGATGGTTTGAACCCTGACACATCGCCAGCGTCCCTTGTTCCAGATTCAAATCTCCAAAGGGAACCCATACAGTGTGCAAACGCTTGGTCCCACGTCCCATGTAAACCACATCATAATGAGCACCCGTGTACTGCTCATTACCAACTGCCCGCAACCATTTGTAAGGATAGGTCAAAGCAGACTCTCCAAAATAAGTTTCAAAAAACTGATACAACTCAGGTGCCTCCAAGACAGCTAATACATCCGGATGATGAGCAATTCCCTTGCGTCCCATCATTCCTACACCACGACCTCCAGCCGGCATCACTCCCTCTAGCACCGGTGTCCCAGGAGTCAGCGCATCCTGTTCCTGCATATGGGTGAGAATCGTCTGTCGTGCCTGCAAAACTTTATCGCGATCTAAAAAATCTCGGAAGAGCAGATAACCATCCTCGTGCATACGAGAATGCAAGGCCTCCACATCGCCCAACAGATCATTAGCTTCTCGTAATTCTTTTAAGTCAGCACTTGGGTAATCCAGCGTACGATGTCCAAATTTAATTTTCATAAATCTTTCCCATTCGGGTTCATTCCTACAAACTGGAAATAATTCATAATAGGAAATTGATTAAAATATAAAGACAAAACCTGCTTTATCCTATCCGACACACAAATACCCAAAGTAATTAATGAAACACCCACAAAAGATAGGACCAAAGTACCATCGATTTTTACAAATCAATGACCTACATGTCATTGCTCCTCATGTCGCAGGCCGTGGCGAAGGTTACCAAGGAGCGAATCAAAGAGCCAGATGGCTGCTAAACGCCATTGCTGAAAAAGAAGAAATTCCCGAACTGGACTTGGTCCTTGGGTTGGGCGACCTCGTTCATGGTGAATCCTTGGAAGGAATAAAGGAAGACCTAAAATGGTTTCAAACAGCTAATCAACATATCCCCTATCCTTTTTACCCACTGATGGGAAACCACGAAGTGAAGCAAAACCAGGGGATTACCGAATGGGAAGAACCCTTCTTGAAAACCTTCGGGAACCAAACCAACAACTACACCCTTTCTTATGGGAACCTTCTCATCGTCATGTTCAATAATAGCGGCACCGGCAATTTGTCACCAGAACATAGCGCTCAACAACTCGAATGGCTTCGCCGCACCCTTGAAGCAAACCCATCTCAACCCAAGATACTCTCTTGCCACGTACCGCTCATTCCAATACGAAGCCAGGCAATCCTGGCCGAAAGCTTTGGTTTTAGCTCATATTACACTCTGGAACCCGAAATTCTCGAATTGGTTGAGCAACACACACCCTCTATCCTGGCCGTTCTTTCTGGACATCTGCACATGACAGGAATGACCCTCCAAAAGGGCATTCATCACATAAGCATCTCGGGAACCGCTTCATATCCTGGTGACTACGCTCTCTACAAACTACGAAAAGATGGTATCGAAGTCAGTATCCAACAAGTTCCCGCTCATTTGCAAAATGCCTGGGAAACCGATATCCACGGGAAAAGACGTCACGGAAAAAGCTTCATCGACGAAAATCATTCCACTCCTCAGGCCTATCTCATGGGCAACCCAGGCGAACGTCACTTCCTCATCCCTTTTAAGAATTGAAGGACAAATGCTTTCCCCTCACCGAATTAATAAGCAGCGTATACCTGCCCTCGCTTCAAAATCTCTTTAGGGCTTTCCTCCGTCCTGAAAGACACCGGAAACGTTCTGATCTTCTTCCCACTTTCCGGAGCTCTGACATCAAAGTGTAAATGAGGCCCCGAAGAATAACCGGTATTACCGGAATAACCGATTAACGTTCCCTCTTCAATCTGATCGCCTTTCTTCACCACAATTCCCTTTTTTCTGAAATGAAGATAAGCCCCGATGGTTCCATCAGAGTGTAAAACAAAAAGATAATTTCCTTTATTTCGATACTTCTCCTCCTTGCCTCCCTTTCGATACTTCTCCTGCAAACGGATAACAACACCTCCCCTGGCCGCATAAACAGGTGTACCTTCTGGAACAGCCCAGTCCACCGCATAACGAAGCTCCCCTGAATGACTATGCTTCCCTTCAAAACCCTGAGTCACTTTGACAGCCTTACCTTTTTCAAATGGAATTCGATACAGAAAATTGTCATCATGCTGGCTGTCAGCACTGCCGATCCGGTAATTGGATTCATATCGGCAATTCCATTTCTCTGACATATCTGGTCGACTCAGACTAAAGAGTTTTTTCTCCGACTTCGCTTCCACTACAAAAACACGCTCCCTGGTATCCGGGATGAGGTTCTCCATCTCCAAATCAAAATCAATTGTTATGGGGGCTACAGATTTATTTTTTACCCTAAAATCCAGAGAATCTCCTCGTTCATTAACATAAATCTTCACCGCGGATCCATGTAAAACACCGTATGAGAGCATCAAAAGAAGCAATCCTCTTATATGCCTTATATATCTCATCTTGAATCCTCTATTTATGCCACTATCACCTTGTTAAAATCGGTATTTTCTAACAAAAATCTAACTATTTACTAATAAACTAACAAAATCCTAACAAATAGCAAGATTCTCTCGCCGGCTTATTAGCTAAAAAAACAACTGCCACCCACCCGGACTTTTCCCAATGAAGAGGAATCTAAACCATTCAGTTTTTCTCTATTTCTCCGATATGTTTAGAGGGATTACTCGATAGGGAAACCTTTGTGATCTCAACAAATCATCAATATACTAAAATCAACAATATATAAGAAGTACACCCTATTCTTCAGAGCCATTTACTCCCCATGGTCTCAGACAAAAACGCTAACATCGCAATTATCCAACAGATCACTTTATGCCCCCAAAACCCAAGGCCAATTTGATCACCCAGAGTAGCCACCAAAAACTTCAATCCGGAGTTTTCGAATTGTGCGTTGCCTGCCCTTATGATCAAGGAAACCCTGAAACCTGTCCACTCTGCCAGGTACGCAAACGACCACTCAAGGAACGTTATGCCTGGGTTGAAAAACTCAGTGACCATGAAGCCGAACAAATCCTGATACATCATAAGTTGTGCCTGGCTCAAAAAGAAGGTTGTCGTCCTAAAAATAAATTCTGATAATCAGAATCATTTCTGTTTTTTAGAAATTTCTAATCACTTACACTTCAAATGAGATCTCACTATATTCGACTGGCATTATATCAAGAGTCCCCTAACATATCCAACGTGGTTTAATCGTAGGTAAATGAATCGACACCTCACAATCCGAACAGAACACCATTTATGGATAAACAAACACTCATCGAACATCTGAATGAAGATCTCTCCAACGAGCTTAGCGCGATCATTCAATATACCACCTATGCCGCCAAAGCGACCGGGCCCTATCGCCCTCAACTCGCTCAATTTTTCCTGGCTGAAGTAGCCGATGAACAGCTTCATGCTCAATTTCTAGCCAATAAAATTGTCGCCTTGGGAGGTGAACCCACCACAAACGCCAAACCGGTCGCACAAGCCAAAACCAACCGGGAAATGCTGACCGCTGTCCTGGCTGCTGAGCAAAAAGCAACTAAAGATTATACGCAACGCGCTATTGAAGCAGATGAAATCGGAGACAAAGGTTTAGCTGTTCAACTCGAAGATATGGTGCGTGATGAAAGTGGGCATTCCGAAGAAACCGAACGGATCCTGAGAGATTGGCCGCTCTAATCTATCAGCATATCTATAAGACGGCAAAAGTGGAGGAACTAAACGAAGACATGCCTCAATGGGGTATGAGAGTCTTTCTTTAAATCGCAATTCCTCGAGCGTTAAAGAAAACGAAAAGCATGTCCTTAAGGATAGATCCAGTCAGAGCAGATGTCACCGATGCCATCGAAAAAAGACTGAAAAAATTAGGTTCTTTCGGAACGTGCAAAATCGCCACGACCGTCTACCGATGCATCAATCCAAAATATGCCAGACCGGAAGATATCATCAGTGGGAAAGGAGGTTTCAGAGCAGCTGGCCGCTGGCATTTAGCCGGAACGATTCCCGTCACTTATACGAGTCTCGATCCCGAAACAGCCTTATCTGAAACGCTAGGGCATGCCCGTTATTACAACCTTCCTCTCAATACCAACCTACCCAGAATACTCGTCAGCCTACATGTCGACCTGCCACACATTCTCGATCTCACCAACGGAAAAGCCAGGCAACGCCTCCGCTTCTCTATCAAAATCATCACCAAAAATGATTGGAGAGCCGATAACCGACATCGCAGAGAATCCATTACCCAAGCCTGGGGACGAAGCATTGCTGCTCGAGGTTATGAAGGCATTTTAGCTCCAAGCGCTACGACTCCCAAAGCCAACAATTTGATCGTTTTTCCACAGAATCTCTCTTCAAAATCGATCTTCACAGTAGACAAAACAATCATTGAACAAGCATAAAAAACATGCAAATTTGCATGTTTCCCTTGAAAAAGAGCCAATTTATCCGTAAGGTCATTACATCTAATTGAATATCTCATGCCTGCTCTAGCTGAAAAAATCGAAACTCCCGCCACATCCCTGGAAGCAGCTCAACATAACGGCTCAGCCCTCATGTCCTGGCGGCGCGAAATGGGTATTAACCGCCCAACCTTTGCAACCATTGCCAATTGTTCGGAGCGCACACTGGCAACCTACGAAAAAAAACCTCACTTCCCGCCTTCCTTTGAACGTCAGATCAGTGAAGCCCTTCGCCTCCTCAAAGCTCTCTCCGAAATTATCCCAACCAAAGAACTCAAGATTTGGCTGAAAACAGCCAATACAGGGTTCGGCAACAGGAGCCCTCTCCATATCATCGCAGAAGGTGAAAGTGATCTCCTCTGGGAAATGGTTCATCAAACCCAGCAATCGACCTACACTTGATGATCCAGATTTCAGTTATGTCAGAGTGATCTGGGCCTTCACACTCGTTGCCGGCATAGCCCTGGCAAACTCAAAAGCCTCTATACTTTCCTCAAAAGTAAACCGGTCTGTGATGAGTGGCTTTACATCTATTTTGCCCGATTCCATTAAGCCCAAAGCCCGTGGATACACATGG
>JANQKU010000032.1 GCA_028280955.1 Opitutaceae bacterium | reverse complement strand
AAAAATGGAAATACCGTGGAAGCGGAAATCATTGCAGCTTATGGCACTTCGGTTTTCTTGAGAAATGAACAGAACGTTACGTTTCAAGCCCCCATCAGTATCCTTATAGAAGAAGATATTACGTATATCGTAGAGTGGTCCAGAACAGAGCAACCCAAACTTCGCAACCGAGGCTTACTTTCCGAAGCAAAAAGTGATCTAGCTCCTTTTCTTTCCAAAAATCTCGTCATTCCTCAAAAAGGGAAAAAGAGCCTGGTAAAGATGGATACATCAAAAATGAAAGAACCACAATTTTATGCTTTTTATTTTTCCGGACACTGGTGTGCACCCTGTCGCCGCTTCACCCCTACACTGGTTACTTTTTACAATCAAATGCGGAAGCGTGGCTACGATAACTTCGAATTGATTTTTGTCAGTTCGGATATGAGTAGTTCCAAAATGCGACAATATATGAAAGAAGTAAAAATGCCGTGGCCCGCCATTCAATATACCAGAACCGGAAACAAAGTCATCCAAAAATACTCAGGCAGCGGTATTCCCTGCCTCGTTGTAACAGATCATATTGGAAATATTCTGCTTCACTCATACAAAGGAGGTGAATATGTTGGTCCCAGAGCTGTCTTAAAGGAGTTTTTGCCCATTCTAGAATGGTCCAATAAAAGGCAGGCACTTGCAGCCCAAGTATCTTCGTAGAAAATTTATAGAATCAATCATTCCCACTCTTTGAGATTCATCAGACAATCCAACCAGCAATGTAGGAGAACTTGGTGAGTGCATTCGACGATCCCGTAGGTTTTGGCAGGCACATAGACATTGAGATCACCCTTTTGACGGGATTGATTATCCGGGTTCATGCCCGAAAGGGTAACCACTTTCATCTTCAACTCTTGCCCAGACGAAATGCCATTGAGAATGTTCGGTGAGTTTCCCGAACTGCTGATTGCAATCAAAAGGTCCCCTGCCTTACCAAATTTCTCCAAAGGAAAGGAGAAAACATTTTCATAGGAGAGGTCATTTCCGATAGCAGTCAGATAGGCGGAATCGTTAAAGGCGAGAGACTTAAATCCGCCATTTTTCGTAAAATCGAGGGCCATGTGACTGGCCATGGTTGCGCTGGCCCCATTCCCAATGAAATAAATCATCCTACCGGTCTCATTGCTTTCATTAGTGATATCACACCATTTCGCCAATCCATCATCATGGGAAAATTCTTTTCCAGTTGCATCGGTAATCACAGTCTGCGAAAGAGCATCCGCGATCGCTTTGGCATACTTGTTATAATACATATCGTTCATTTGGTAAAAGCTTGGAGATTGTCTTAAAAAGATAAACGCTTTCTGCCATCTTTATTTAGACCTTTTAAGACAGTCTCTTAGTTAGCAGCTGCGGCTTCCATTCCCTCTTTAATAAAGTCAATCCCTTCTCGGACGAATTCTGCTCCGTTGGCACAAACATTGTGGAACATCCCGCGTCCGAAGGCAAAAGTCCCATCATTAATAGACGAGTTATAACTCTCAAAGAGCATGTAACTTTCAAATCCAATTTCCGTTAAACCAGTAAAAACCTGTTCCCAGGGAACGATGCCTCGGCCAGGAACCCCTCGATTATTCTCACACATGTGCATTCCCCAGAGGTAATCTTTAACAGTCAAAATCGCTTCACGATAATCGAGGATTTCAGTTACCAAATGATACGTATCCAGGGAAATCTTTAGGTTAGGATGATCACTCATCTTTACTAGCCTCAGCATTTGCTGTGGTGTATTTACCAGATGCGTTCGGAAGTGACTCATCGGCTCAAGCACGACTTCAACGCCCTTTTGAGCCGCATATTCTCCAAGCGCATGTAATCCTTCTGCCGTGACTTTATACTCATCTGCTGGCGGGATTCGCCGCTTTATCATACCTGCATGGCCATAAATAGCGCCTGCATAAGCCATCGCCCCGATTTCGTGGCATAAATCCACCTGTTTCTTATGCCACTCCAGTCCTAATGATCGTTCTTTCGGGTCATCTGAAGATAAATCACACTCCATGGGCCACTCTCCTCCTGGACCAACTGTCAATTCAATCCCGGCTTCCTCTTTTTTCTTTCTCACAAGTTCAGTCGAAAACGAAATGTCATCTCCAACGGAAATTTCGAGAAAATCCAGACCAAGCTCACCGGCCGTTTCAAACAATTGAACCGACTCATCTGTCCATTCATCGATAAAAAGATAACAATGTGCTCCATATTTCATCTCTCCTCATGTTGAAGAGATCTCCTTTTTAGGAAAGACAGAAAATCGGCAGGGCACAAATTTATCCTTATCACATTCTCAAAAGCCTCTTCGCTCAAAGAAACAGATAGAATGGAAAACAGTTCTCACTTGCATCGACGTAACTCGAGCCTCTACTAATCTCCATCTTCTCTATGGAAAGACAGGTCCATGAATTTTTCACTCCGGTCGACTGGGCTATCATTGTCGGCTATTTGATCCTGACAACAGTTGTCGGGCATATGATGAAAGGGAAACAAGGGACCATTCGGGATTTTTTTCTGGGAGGCAGATCCTTACCCTGGCCTGCAGTTTCCGGATCCATCATAGCAACTGAGATCAGTGGCGTTACTTTTATCGGCGTTGCCGGAAGCCTCTTTGCCATACATGGCAACTTCACTTACCTAATTTGGGGGATAGGTTCTATTATCGGGCGTATTGCTGTCGCAAAGTTTTTTGTTCCCGCATTCTATCGAAACGAAATCTACAGTCCCTATGATTACATGGGACAACGATTGGGCAGCCCGATCAAAACACTCGCGTCTGTTGTCTTTACTATTGGCGGAATTCTTGGGCAAAGCGTTCGTGTCTTTGTAGCAGCTATTCCACTACAGATTGTGACTGGTTTACCTATCTGGATATGTATCCTGATCATCGGATTGTTCGCCATAGGATGGACATTAATGGGAGGGATGCGGACAGTTATCTGGACAGATGTCATGCAATTTTTCCTGTTTACCTTTGGCGGGTTACTGGCTCTATTTTATATTGTTTCGTCTCTTGATGGCGGCTGGGCTGAATACTGGACCACCGCTACGAACTTTGGGAAAACCAAAACCCTCAATACGCAATGGGGATTTAAAGCTGAGTTAGAATTCACTCTATGGGTCGCTATTCTGGCTGTCCCGTTCCAGAATATGACTGCGTTCGGAGTCGATCAACTGAACGCACAACGGATGTTTTGTTGCCGAAGCCCTCAGGCAGCTTCCAAAGCACTGATTTGGAGTTCCGCTGGGCTGTTACTTACTTTTCTCATGCTCTTGGTTGGCACTGCCTTGGTCGTCCATTATCACCAGAAACCCTTCACACCTCAAGAAGGAAGGGTGGTCATGGGAATTGAAGAAAAAGTGGATTCGATTGCTCTGGAACAATCAAACGAAGCCTTAGCCACAGCTAAACGAATCGAAAACCCACTGGCCAGAAACGACCAGGGCGAAGTGATCCATCCGGAGATGGTCTCCAATGTAGCAGTTCCAGCTAAACCGGACATGGTCTTCCCCATGTGGATTGTCACTCAACTTCCCATCGGATTATCCGGCCTGATTCTTGCGGGTGTCTTTGCTGCTGCTATCTCCAGCCTAGACTCCATTTTGGCTGCTTTGAGCCAAACCACTCTATCACTTCTCTATCATCCAGAGAAGCGGTCCGATAAAGAATTGGGAACTCTCAATCTTGTGGCCAAATCACGCTGGTTAGTCGTTTTTTGGGGTATAGGACTCAGCCTATTTACGTTACTACTGGTAAAAGCGAGTCAAGGTATTGCCGTATTACCTCTCGCTTTTGGCATGACCACCTATGCCATGGGGCCTCTTTTAGGTCTCTTTTTTTGCTCTCTCATTGGAAAGGGCAGCGTGCGTGGTCTGGTAACGGGTGTCGTTTTGTCCTTTCTGTTTGTTCTTTTCCTACGAGTTGATGTTTGGGTCCTGTTTATCAGTAGCTGGCAAGAACTTGCCAAGATTTTAAGCCTACTGCCGACCTACTCTCTGACAACGTCTGTTTTGGAAAACGGGGTTGTCCAGTATGGCATCAAACCGGTTTTTTTCTATGGGTGGGCCTGGCCCATTACGACTTTCCTGACATTGGCCTGCGGGTTGCTGATTCCAGATAAGCGTCCCCAAAATTCGGGGACAGAGAGTGCTCTATCATAAATGACAAAGAGCTATTTCTCCAAAACAGAAATGCCTTCTTTGCGGAGAGTCTCTAGCAATTCTTCCAAATGAGCTCGGTCTCTCGTTTCAACAGTACAAAGACAATTAACCGCAGCGACATCGGGTCCGGCAAAAGCGCGATCGTGAGTGATATCTTTCACACTGGCTCCGCTCGAAGCAATCGCTTTGACCAAGACTGCCAGCCCACCCGGACGATCACTGATCACTGCTGTAAAGCGACAGAGACGACCATCCGCAACCAAGCCTTTCTCGATCACCCTGCTCAGGATTGTCGGATCAATATTTCCACCGCAATATAACAATACGACTTTTCTGCCAGCTAAATGCGGTAACGCTCCGGCTAAAAAAGCAGCTAAAGTGGACGCTGCAGCTCCCTCAACCACTTCTTTTTCGAGTTCTACATTTCGCAGAATCGCGAGCGCGAGATCATCTTCACCGACAGTGACAATCTGATCGATAAGATCCTTCGCCAAGGCAAAAGCATTTTCTCCAACTGTACAGACAGCCAGCCCATCAGCCAATGTCGGTTTGGCCGCCTGGAAAATGGGCTTCTTGGCATGCAAGGCTGCCTGAAAACTTCCCGTTGCCTCTGCCTCCACGCCAATTATCTTTACATCCGGTTTGAGAGCCTTAATCGCCACGGACAATCCGGCAATTAAACCGCCTCCGCCTATCGGGCAAACAACCGCTTCGACATCTGGGACTTGTTCGAGAACTTCTAGGGCCATCGTCCCCTGCCCCGCAATGATTGCGGGGTCATCATAACCATGAATGTAGGTAAATCCTTTTTCGGCAGCCAGTTCGTCCGCCAGGGCTCGAGCTTCCTGAAAAGAATCACCATGTAGGATAACGTTTGCTCCCATTCTCTGACAGGTGGTGATTTTGATCAGAGGGGCCGCCAGTGGCATCACCACTGTTACCGGAATGTTTAAGAGTGAACCATGATAGGCAAGCCCCAGGGCATGGTTCCCGGCTGAAGCTGCGACGACACCTCTCCTTTTTTTATCTTCTTCCAGAAGAAGAAGAGCATTACGGGCTCCTCTTTCTTTGAAACTGCCTGTCCGTTGAAAGCAGTCCATTTTACAATAGATTTGAGCTCCCGTTATTTCAGAAAGGGGAATCGACTCTGGGCAAGGCGTGAGAGCAACGGCATTGCCCAGTCGAGTCCGAGCTTCTTCAATATCGCGTAACGTTACAGACATAATTTTAGAAAAAGACATATCCTAACTTTATCAGGAAGGATGGAAAGCAAACAAAAACCGCCGCCTCATCATGAGACAACGGTTTTGTCATTATTCCTGAACTAACCAAAAATCCTCGTTAAGGGAGCGGAAATTATTCTGTCCTATCCTAACGCACAGTATAACCCCGACCTTCCAGACAAGCAGTCAAAGCTCTGATATAGTTCGCGCGATCATCAGGATTTTGATTCGGCAAAGAGGGATCGAAACCGGTTTGCTCAACTGCCCACCGATGACATTCATAACGGTCTTTATCTGTTTGTTCATCCGTCTGTCCATTACTCGGATAAACAAAAATATCATCCACCGGCTCGAGCTCCTCTTCAATAATTTCCACTTCTCCTTCCTCGATCTCAGGCTCATCTACAACAACGTAATCTTTTCTTTTTGTATCGTAGATATAGTAAGTTTCATTGACATAGAAGTAGCGCCGGGGACCCACATAGAAACTGATAAAACCACGCGGCAGGATAGAAAGGCGTATTCCTACAGGGGCCCTTACCACAACATAGCTGTTTTTTGATCGTTTGTAATAAACACCATCATGGTAAAAGTACTTTGCTCCTTTCACCCTGACAACTCGGTGTTTTGCGGGCAGGACAGTGACTCGAATACCGACTCGATGTTTCTGGAACCATTGCCTTTCATGCTTTTTGGCAGCCGCATAAATCTTTTGATGAGATTTGTGCCTCTTCAATTCACGGTTATCAGCGCCATACATCCCACTGGATTGGACTAGAAACAGGAGAAACAGAACAGCTATATAACTTTTTTTTATCTTCATCGTTCACACCTTTTTTGGATTGAGCTACTGGGATCTCACTCTATCGATTCTTCCAGTGACTCCATTTTCGGATTGGAAAACTTTTTAGATTAATCCCTCTTGATTTGAATTCTGACGGGCTTTTCTCACAGCCTTTCGTTCTTCCTTTGAGAGGATTCCATCACCATCAGCATCGTATTGCTCGATAATGGCATCATGCTTCTCATCCCGCTTTTGCCGTCTTTCGGCACGCGCTGATTGGCGTTCTTCCTTGGAAATTTTTCCATCTCCGTCCGTATCAACACGAGCCATCATCTTCTCCCGAGCTGCGGTTCGTTCATCATCCGAAAGTACTCCATCGCCATCAGTATCGGCATACTTCAGCATTCTTTTTTTCATCTGGTGCCGATGTTTCCTTTCAGCGAACTTTTCCTTAGCTAGCTGACGTTCTTCTTCAGAGATTTCTCCGTCGCCATCTGTGTCAATGCGTGCTTTCATTGCTTCACGAGCAGTTTTACGTTCATCTTTCGATAATTGACCGTCACCATCTGCATCAAATTTCTCCAGTAACCGTTGATGCCGCTCCCCTTTTTTACCTTCTTCTGCATTTAATAAAGGTAATGTAATGATAAGCATTGCAGGTAATGCTAATAAAGTTAGATATTTCTTTTTCATATTCATCTTATTGTTTTTTCTTAATGGCCTGAGACGTAACGAGAACCGATAAGTTACATCTGATGATAATTTCTTCTCCCCTCCAATCAGCCAAACTTCAGTCTATTGACACAATCGCCTACCAATTATGTTTCAAGTAACGTTCAGTGAGCAAAGCATCAGAGAGCTCAACAAGATCGACAAACTGGACCAGCTCGAACTATTGGATCCACTCAGCAATTTAACAGCTGCCGATCTTCTCTCCCCACGGGAACCACTGGGGCGTTTCCATCGAGAAGGGAAAACTTTCTACCGCCTGAGAGCTGGTGAACACCGTATTTACTTTGAGAAACAAAATGAAAATCTGCATACTCATTATATCCTGAGTAAAAATTCCTTAACAGATTTTCTTTTTCGCATAAAACTACCTGTCTCAGAGGAACAGATGTTTGAACAGCACCAATCTTTTTGGAAATATCTCGAATCACTGAATAAATAATGTCTTCTCAGCCTCCTTATTCTGCCAATGAGCCGATAACCAGTACCCAGGCTAGCAGAATTTACTTTCTTCCCAACTTAATGACCGCAGGAAATCTTTTCTGCGGATTTGTTGCCATTATTCGGTGTATTCAAGCTCGGTTCGCCCCCATGTTAGGCGAAGCGTCCTCCTCAGAGCTCTATACAGAAGCTGTTTGGTTTATCTTTGCCGCCGTTATTTTTGACTCTCTTGACGGTCGCTTGGCCAGACTTGGTGGCAAGGAATCTCTCTTTGGCCGTGAATTTGATTCCATTGCCGACATCGTTTCCTTCGGCGTTGCTCCGGCATTAATGGTGTTTTTTCTCGTGCTGTCTCCGGATCAATCAACCATTTTTAAACCGATCGGATGGTTTTTTGGGTTCATTTATCTTCTTTGCGCTGGGGTGAGACTCGCTCGATTCAATGTCGTCACTCATCCATTGGTTCATACCTTGCACAGTAAATATGATAGTAAAGATTTTATTGGGTTACCAGTTCCTGCTGCTGCTGCAACGATTGTCTCACTTGTTCTTCTTATGACGAAATACGATCTGGAACGGTGGGCCATGGTTCTCCCAGGTTTAATGCTCCTCATCGCCTATTTGATGGTCAGTTCTATTCGTTATCCCAGTTTCAAAGAAATTGATTGGGGCACAAAAACCCGTTTCAGAACCTTTATTATTGTTCCTATTTCTATAGGGGCAATCTATCTCTTTAAACAGCAAACTCTGGTTCTCGTTTTCCTCTCTTATATTTTTTTCGGAATCTTCAGACATTTGCGTTATGTCAGACAAAGAGCTATCAGACTAAAAAAGTATCGTGTTGAAAGAGCTGCTCGTGTGAATAACCCCGGAAAAATTTCTGAATAAAAAAGAATAACTTTTTAAAAGTGAATAACCCCTTCTTTGTTTAAAAAATGCTCTTCATTTATTCACAGCCATGTTTAACCACTAATTATTGACTTATAGATAGTTAGATATCTTATTTCACTTCTTCCATACCTATAATAATAATAATAAAATCTTTTTAAAAATTCTATATTCATAGTGATTGTCAGTAACTCAAAAATCGTCCTAACTATCTGCAACAATGAAATTTAAGATTAATAGGGACCACTTTAGTAATGGCCTGCAACAAGTGCTCAATGTTGTAGGCTCTAAAGCCACCATGCCGATTTTGAGTAACGTTCTCATAGAAGCTGAAGGCGATCATCTTTCACTGACAACTACAAATCTTGATCTGGGCATCCGATGCCGCATCAAAGCCACTGTAGGAGAAGTAGGAGCGATTACGCTTCCGGTCAGGAAACTGGCCACGATTATCCGTGAATTACCTAATTTGGATGTGCAAATTGAATCTTCTTCCAATCATCAAGTAAAAATTACTTCGGGAGGTTCTATTTTTCGGATCATGGGTATCGGTAAGGAAGAATTTCCCCCTCTTCCTGAATTTAGCGACGAAAAAGCCTTTCAATTGGAGCAGGCTCAACTTTCTTCCATGCTTAAATCTGTTTCTTATGCTCAGTCTGCAGATGAAACGCGTTATATTCTCAATGGAGTTTATTTCAGCTTTCAGGAAGGAAAGCTTACGTTGGTAGCCACCGATGGTCGTCGTTTGGCTTTGATTGCCAAAGAGTTAGAATTTCCTGCTGACCAAGGAGGTAATCTTATTTTGCCGGCTAAAACGGTTGCTGAGCTGCTCAGACTTTTAGATAAAGGAGAAAAACTTAAGATAGCCTTTAATGAACGCCGAGTCGCTTTTCAGATCTACACAGATGACGATGAAAGTGGTTTTGTAGGAGACACCTTTCTTGTGTCAAAAGTGGTTGAGGGAAATTATCCAAATTACCAACAGGTCATTCCTAAGGAGACACATCAGCGTATAAAAGTAGAAAGAGAACTACTTTTACAATGTGTTCATCGAGCTGCTTTGGTAACGAGTGAAAAGTCCAATTCAGTTAAAATAAAGGTAAGCAATAATTTATTGGAAATAACCGCTTCTAGTCCGGATTTTGGAGAAGCTCATGAATCGTTGGCAGTTTCTTACAGCGGTCCGGATTTACAGGTAGCTTTTAACCCACAGTTTGTCATGGATCCTTTAAAAGCCTTAGCTAAAGATGAAGTTTTCTTTGAAGTTAAAGATGAGGTCAGCCCTGGTGTTTTTAAGACTCTGGAAAACTTCCTTTGTGTGATTATGCCGGTCCGGTTGAACTAACCGAAAAAAAGACCGTTAGGTGGCTTTTTTGATCAGGTAGGACTACTTTCGTATCATTTATGGAGATTTCTTACCTTGTTCTAGGTGCCTTGTTTTTTGCCTTATTTCTTTCTTATTGGAATAGATGGTTGGCATCTCCGATTGTTGCTATTGTCAATAGATGGATTCGCTGGATTTTTTTTTCATTGGGCTTTGCCGAAATAATTAGGTTTTGGGAATGGACAGATCGGCCTTTTTGGGCTCTGGCAATAATCGGGTTTCTTTTGTGGTTCTTGGTTGAATCGCTTTACACATGGTTTGCTATAGGAGCCCATAGTTTAAGTCCAGTGCCCATTTTCCCGAGGTTTGAAGAAAATTCTACGGGAGAAGAATGGCCTGCTCAGAAACGAATGATGATGATTCGGGATTGGCTCAGAGCAGAAAAATACGTCTGTATCCAACCACTAATAGCGGATGTGGGAACAGGTGTTCAGCTGAGATTATCTGTTTATCACGATCCTAAAAACTTTTACCGCATCCAGGTTCTTTTTATTCCGCTGAGAAATGGAAATATGACGGTGTGCTTCAATGTGAGTTCAGAAACACAAAATGGCATTCGTTATATAACAGATAATTTATTTTTACCGTTTGGAGGATTTTATCCGGAGAAATGGTCTGTAGAACGCAAGCCTTGGGTTCGCAATCTTTCATCACTTGTTTCGATTCACCAAAAGAGAATGGAGAAGGATAAAGAAATTCCTGTTCCTTGGGATGGTGAATTAATAGATGATCTAAATTCTCAGCAGAAGGAGCTCGATAAAGTGAATACAGATCTGGGTTTTCTTTTTCCTTATCACATGCGTGAAAAACATGGAAAGATGACCTGGGAGGGTCGTTATCGTATCTGGACTGAAATCTGGCTTCTTAATTACTTGGGGGTCGCTCACAAGTATTAAGAATGAATTATCCGCCGATATAAGACATCTCTACTTTTTCTTGGTTTTTTTCTCTGATAGTTTCAGAGCGTATTTCAGAATAGCGGTCGTTCCGAAGACTCCAAATTCGGGAAAGGAGGGAGAAAAGCTCTTTATCGGAATCTCCCCTGCGTAAAGCCAGGCGAAAATCCGTACCCAATTGAGCGAATAAACAGGTAAAAAGTTTTCCGTCGGCTGAAAGCCGGGCGCGATGACAATCACCACAGAAAGGTGATGTGATAGAGGAAATGATTCCTATCTCAGTTTTTGTTCCTACATAGCGATAACGGGAAGCGACTTCTCCTTTGTAATTTGGTTGGAGTGGTTCAAGAGGGCTTTCCTTGTTGATCATCGAAATAATTTCCTTGGCAGGATAAACATCTTCCGGAGTCCATTTATTGGAATTGCCCACATCCATGTATTCAATAAAGCGCAGAGTAATGCCACGTTTCTTAAAAAACTGAGCCATCGGAAGAATTTCAGAATCGTTTTCCCCTCTTTGAACCATCATGTTTACTTTTACATGGAGACCTACGGAAAGTGCGGATTCAATTCCTTCAAGAACGCGGGAAACAGGAAATTGCCGACCGTTCATTCGTCCAAAAATTTCATCGGATAAACTGTCGAGGCTCACATTGATTCGATGGAGACCGGCATTTGCCAAAGCATTAGCCTGTTTTGTCAGCAAGGAGGCATTGGTGGTTAGTGAAATATCATTGATGCCTTCTATTCCTGCTATTTTCGTTATCATTTCTGGTAACCCCTCTCTCAGTAAGGGTTCTCCTCCGGTAATCCGAATCTTGCTCACACCACCTTTTGCAAAGACACCCATAAGTCGGACAAGTTCATCATCAGAGAGCAACGTCTTCTTTGATAAAAAGGGATAATCGGTCCCAAAAATCTCTTTGGGCATACAGTATGGACACCGAAAATTACATCGGTCTGTTACCGATACCCGGAGATCGCGTAAAGGACGTTGTAATTTATCTCGTAGGTCTGACATGTGTGAGAATGAAAGAAGCAGATGATAAAAGAGACATAAAAAGAGATATTAATCCAGTCTGCGTCAGCGAAATCGTTTTTCTTCTTAACCTTAGTCAAACTTTAGCTACTCATATGGAAGTGAGCAAAAATTTGATAAGTGTTTTAGAAGCGGAGCAAATAATTGAGGGATCACTTCTCACTTTGCGAGAAGAAGACTGCCCACTTGAAAGAGTAGCAGGCCGTGTCCTGCGACAAAAAATTGTTGCTGATCGACAATCTCCTCCTTTTAACCGGGCAACGATGGACGGAGTTACCCTCCGTTTCTCAGATTGGGATTTGGGAAAGAGAGCTTTTCCGATCGAAGCTACCATTGCGGCAGGACAAGCAGAAGGAAAGTCCCCATCGGTTGGGTGTTGTGCAGAAATTATGACAGGCGCGGCTGTCCCAGATGACTGTGATGTGGTTGTTCGTTATGAAGATATTTCTATCGCTGAGGGGATGGCCACCATTGCGGATAAAGTGGCAGTTCAGCCCGGTTTGGCGATTCATCCTGCGGGGTCGGATTATAAAGAGAAAGAAGTGTTGGTTGAGGATGGATGTCGAATAGGAGGAAAGGAGGCTGCTGTGGCTGCTTCGTGCGGTTATGAAACACTGCAAGTTACTCGAAATCCTATGGTAGCATTCATTTCAACGGGAGATGAGTTGGTCGATGTCGAAGATATTCCCAAACCTCATCAGATAAGACGCTCCAATGATACGGCTGTGAAAGTAGCTTTGTATCGCAAAGGTTATACTTCGGTAGAAACGTCTCATCAACCAGATAATCCTGAAACTCTACGATGGGAACTTGAGCGAGTTCTCATGAAGTCGGACGTTGTGATTATTTCTGGCGGTATTTCCAAAGGAAAATTTGATTGTGTCCCCGCAATCCTCAATGATTTGGGAGTAGAGTGTAAATTTCACGGAGTTGAGCAACGTCCGGGAAAACCGATGTGGTTTGGGGTCTATTCACGCGATGGGGATTTCTTTAACTTGGGCGAAGAGGTTTTGGTTCCTGTTTTTGCCCTGCCAGGAAACCCTGTGTCGTCATACGTTTGTTTACATAGATATGTCTTACCGGCGTTGGCGAAAATGTCCGGAATGCCATTAGCCAAAAAAAGGCAAGCAGCTCTTTCCCATGCTGTTACTTTCAAACCGTCTCTGGCGTATTTTTTGCCTGTTCAATCAGTGCTTACTGAAGGCAATCAGTTCCTGGTGAAGCCAATCCCTTTTAACACATCAGGCGATTTTGCTTCATTGGTTGAAGCAGATGGGTTTCTGGAACTACCAAAAGATCAGGATGAATTTCCGGAAGGATATCTAGCTGATTTTTATAATTGGTAATCGTCATCTTCCCTATTACCTAAAACTTTCATGGAATTTGGTCAGCTAGCAGAATACTATCGGTCCGCTCTTCTGGAGGATATCATCCCTTATTGGGAAAAATACTCCATCGATCATGAAAAAGGAGGATATTTTACCTGTTTGGATCGAAAGGGAAACGTTTATGACACAGATAAATTTACCTGGTTACAGGCCCGACAAGTTTGGATGTTTTCCAAGTTTTATCTGAATTTAGATAAACGTGAACAATGGCTTGAGATGGCGACTAAAGGAAAAGATTTTCTCCGTAATTATGGGAGAGACAGTAATGGAGATTGGTATTTTTCCTTAACCAGAGAAGGTGCTCCTTTGATCCAGCCTTACAATATTTTTTCGGACTGTTTTGCTGCAATGGGGTTTAGTCAGTATGCACTGGCTTCGGGCGATGCAGAAGCCCGGGTGATGGCAGAAGCTGCCTACCACAATGTCCTTCGCAGAAAGGAAAACCCGAAAGGGAAGTACAACAAAACGGTTGTGGGCACACGACCGATGGTAGGAATGGCGTTGCCTATGATATTGGCGAATTTGACTTTGGAATTGGAGTGGATGTTGGATGAGAAAACGATCGAGGCATCGCTGGATAACTGTATTAGAGAAATCTTTAGTCTAAATTATGATTCTGCAACAGGGCTTTTAAGGGAGAATGTGGCTCCGGATGGAACTTCCATCGATTCATTTGAAGGCCGTCTTCTTATCCCGGGTCATGGAATTGAAGCGATGTGGTTTCTCTTAGACATCGCCGAACGGCGGGATGATCAGGATCTCATTGGGCGATGTGTTGACGTCATCTTGAAAATGCTGGAGTTTGGTTGGGACAACGAGTGGGATGGCATCTATTATTTTATGGATATAGAGGGATAC
>JANQKU010000129.1 GCA_028280955.1 Opitutaceae bacterium | reverse complement strand
AGGTATCGAAGAAGCGATGAATGACTCCGGTTTGATCCGGCGTTACGCAATAGGTCGGGACGATTGGATTAAAATCGGTGTACTTCGCAAAGGCGCTAGAGAGATCAAATACCATTTTTGCTGATACTTTTAAGAGGTTTTCTCAATCCAGCATCTCGGCAATCGTTTGATGAATCTGATCTTCTGTTTTTTCTTCGAGAGGGCCGGGTTCACCAATGATCTGAATATTGGAAAGGACTTCGTAGCCACCTTCACTTAATTGTCGTCTGCTGCAGACATAGCCGACGATGCCATTGGCGTATCCAATTGGCCATACGTTTTGGAAACGACCTCCTTGATCTTTGATCAGACGAAGGCCATGTTCGACGGACATTTCACCGGCCATGGCTACCATGGCGAGGGATTTTCCAAATTGAATGGTCTGCAATTCGAAGGGGAGATCGGTATCGGGTGTTTCTCCTTTATCGATCGTTTCCAGGTGTTTTTTGGCCCATCTGGAGAAGAAGGGATTTTCGTCTTCAAGAAAGGCTTCATACCCTTCGCGGGGTAAGACGGTTGTCTGCAAACAGATCTTGCGGCTGGTAACGGTGATTTCACCTTCGACTGCATCTGGAGTATTGAAGCGAACGGCATAGGTAACCCCTCGTGCCAATTGATTACCGAATTCGTGAATTTCATCAATGGGATATTGGGGGAACTCTTCACATTCCGGATCGACTTTATATGGTTTTTGATCCCCGGCACATCCCTGAATAAAGGCGGCAGTGCAACGAAGGCTCTTCTCAACTTCAACAGCAGCAAAACCGGCATAGTCTCCACCAATCTCCAGGATGGCACCACTGGCGGTGGGATGACAGGCATAGCCGAAAAGCAAGTGCTGAAGTTTTCCGGTTTCGTCTTCGAAGAGAAGGACGGGGACGGTATGATCGTGAGGGCCGTCGAGAGTGGGCATCCACTCAACTTTGCCGTTTCCGTCGGGTCGCCGACGGCAATGGGCAAATCCACACCATCCGGTTGTGTAGCGAAGACGGGTTGGCTTTTGAGCTTCGACGGCCATTTTGGCAGCTTGGGCAATTCGTTGAAAGACGGATTCTAAAAAGGGTTCGTCGATGCCGCCAATGCGGGCTTTATCCACATTCTGTCGCATGGGCGGACCACAGTGGGTATGAGTGCCACAGAGAAGGATTTGATCGTTGGGAACTCCGGTGGCAGCGGTGATGAGTTCGCGCACATGATCGGTGTTGTCATAGAATCCAAGCCACTCAATGGAGACGATGATGGTCTGCTTTGAGGTTTTGCAATCGGTAAGGGCTGTGATGATGCAGCGCAGTGGAAGATAGACATTAGTCGAATTTTCTGTTCGAGCAGTATAGCCTGCGAGTTTTGAACCGACTGGTGGGGTCACATCAATGATGGAAACACCCGATAGATAGGGGAGATAAGATTGACTCATATGAATGGGAAACGATGATGAAATAATGAAAGAAAGTGAGTTTTTTCGACCCACTTTCTTTTTTTCAGAAATTTCCCAGACGAGCAATCTCTAAGAGATAATTCCTTCGAGTTAGAAGGGTGTGGCTCCTTCAGATTAGATGGGGTGATTTAGCTACCGGAATCGGGGATGACCTTTGCTTCGGCTCCTTTCAACACGAGGACTTTGTCTCCATGGCTGAGTTTTGGTTCAGCTCCCTGGACGACTGTTAGAACACGGCCTGATCTTGTTTCGATAATATATTCGTAAGCGGTGTAAGAAGTAACGGCTCTTTCGATTTCACCTCCGGCGATTCCGCCGATGATGAGTCCGGCAGCGCCACCCAATCGACGAGCATCACGACCGCTGCCAACGGCGGAACCAGCGGATGCTCCGGCAATCGAACCAACGACTTTTCCATAGCGAACGGTTCCATCGACTGTAATAGTACGAATACCGACAATGGTTCCTTTATCAACACCGCCAATCCGTCCCACGCTTTGAGGTGAATACACATTTCCGGAACCTTTAGAGGTACATCCAACGGTAACTAAAAGAGAGGTGATAAGAGCAGAGGTAATGAGTATTCTGATGTGCATAATTGAGCTGGGCTAAGGTTAGGTTATGTCTATTTTGATGAGGTTTAAGACGCTGGGGAGTCTTATTTGGTTTCAAGTAAGGTATAAAAATATAGCTAAGAAAGAGTAAGCGAGTCACCCGATGGGTGATTAGACTCGGAAAGAACAGGAGTGTTCCGATTTTTATATGTAGGAATATGGTCGGAGAAAGAAAATCACGACGTTTCCCTACTTAGCAGGACATCCTTTGGTTGTATCTTCCTTTTAGGCAGCTTCTTTGGTTTTTCGTCGCGCTTCCATCATAGTGAAAACGGCGATACTGATCCAGAAGATGTTAACCACAGTAGAAGGATAGGCTTTGTAGTAGAAGGTATTGACGATGAGAAAAATGCTTCCGACGACATTCAGCAATTGATAGGAAAAGGCGTCTCCGGCGACTTTTTTACGGGAAACCAAAGCATATGCGAAAAGGAGTAAGAAGGCCCCGGCCCATCCAGAGATATCGACAATGAGAGTATTCATATTTTTAGATGGTTTCTAAGTTAATTTGATAGGCTTTCCGTTTTCGCTGGCTGACTGTATACAAGCATCGGATACTTGTTGTGTTGCGAGTGCTGTTTGAGGCCAGAGCGGATTAAAGCTTCCGGAGAGAATCTGGTTGGAGAAATTTCGATAGAGGTTGCTTTCCTGAGAATCAGGAGCGCTATTTCCGTGTTCTGCAATGGAGAGGGATTTGTTGTTTTTCATCATGTTAAAATCGCAGCCTTTAATCACAAATTCACTTTGGTAGTGTTCGATAGTTGTCTGAGCTCCATGAAAAGGGAGGACAAAATCATCGATATAAAGGTATCCTTTTGTTCCACTGATATTGGCCCACTGTTGGTTCTCGGTGATGAAGGAGCAGTAGAAACTGGAGGAAGCTCCATTGGCAAAAAAGAGCTCACCGGAAAATTCGGTTGGGACAGAGTCAGGGCTGTCTTCTCGTTCGTAAACCGAGAGAAATTGTCCGGTAACGGTATGGGGAAGTTCCCAATTCATGGCCCAGAGGGCAAAGCGGATGTTGTACCATCCCAAGTCACCGAGGCAGCCCTGTGGCTCCAACTTACTTTGCAGGCGAATGTTGTTTTTCAGAAAATCATCGGGAGCGGCATAGCTCTGCTGTGAGGTGATGCGACGGATATCACCGATGCTTTTTTCATCGTCAAGAAGTTCGCGAATTTTCTGGAGGCGGTTGCTATGCATGAACATGACTCCGTCCATGAACTGCACGTTGTTTTGCTGACAGGCTTCAACCATCTCTCTGAGGTCATCCAGGCTGATAGCGCATGGTTTTTCGCAGACGATATGTTTTCCTGCTTTGGCTGCCCTCAGAACCCATTCTTTGCGTAAGCCTGTCGGAAGCGGAATGTAGACAGCGTCGACAGTCTGATCGACCAGGAGTTCTTCATAACTGCCATAGGCTCGGGGTGGTGCAGGATACGGGTCACTGGCTTGGCATTCATCGATGAATGCCTGGCTGCGGGTTTTATCGCGACTGGCAACGGCGACTAAAACCGAGTTTCCGCTGAGTTGAATCGCTTTCCATGTTTTATAGGAAATGAAGGCGGTGCTTAAAATACCCCAGCGAATTTGGTTTTGATGCATGATTTGAGGATAGTAAAAATATGGAGACTTTGTCGACTACCAGTCATTTCCTTGAAGATGGATATCCCCTTCGGGGAAGGTGTTCAATTGTAAGGGATATTCCATGGCGATATTCTTTTGGGGGAGTGGTTTTTCGGTTCCATCGTCATCGACTCGAATGATGTTTCGCTGAGAAAGGCAATGCCAACCGCAACGAGCGTAAACTTTTTCTAGAGCGGGCAGGCAGAATAAGAGACCGAAATCAAATCCTCGGCGTTGGGCTTCGTTCATTGCGGCGGCCAAGAGGTGATCACTGAGCCCTTTTTTGCGATATTCGGGAAGGACAATAACACCCTGGATACCGGCAATGCGAAGAATTTTTTCGCCGATCAGAACAGAGCGATCAACGACTCCGAGATGAGCAATGACTGCTCCTTTATTTTCGATACAATGAGTCCAGGAAGAAACAGAACCATGCCATGCACGTGTTTTCGAAAAGGTCGAAATGCCATCGGGGAAAACGAGGCAAAGGCTTTTTCGGATAGCGGCATCGAGTTCAGGATTAATTTCAGCTTCGGAGAGAGTTATGATTTCCATTGGGAAAGTCGTTCTTGGAGATTTCCTAGATGAGATGCCTCTGTGTCCATGGAGGGAAAATCTTCTATGAGTTGTTCGTAGGAGGGAATCGTTCCCCATGCGGTGACGGTAAAGGCTTCGAGAATTCTTTCAGGGATAATTCCCATTTTTCGGCTATTGGCATGATAAAAATTTTTCAGAATATCTTTCCATTCTGCCAAGTTTTGCGGTGCGGAAAAATCATCTGGATCGACCCAAGGGAGCCATTCTTGTATTTGAGACTGATGGGTATAGGTGGTGTGAAGGGGAATATCGAAAACAGGTTCGATGTTAAAGGCGATATCATGAGGTGTGTTCAGACTTTTCTGATAACGATCAAAGAAGTTCAGGATAACGGGGATTTTGATTGATTCGGATTGTGTCTCATCCGTTGGATATTCGGGGGTAAAGGCATGGGGGACATTGATCATGTAGGCAATGTTTCGCACAGCGTTTGCGACTGCTTCGTGGTCAATGTGGAGTCCAGCCAAGGGGTGATTGGTCAAAGGAGGGCAGAAAAGATAGTCGGGTTGAAAGCGCCGAATGGAATGCCAAAGAGCTGCCATGAAATCTGTGTCGAGAATCAGGCATCCTTCACGGGGATGGGATCCATCGGGAAGCGTCAGGACTTCCGTTTGATATCCTCCGATTTCAGCGGCTTCCTGTTGCTCTTTTTTTCGAATTTTTGCTGTTTCATCTCTGGTTCGGAATTGGTGCCCGGCTCGACCATCAGTACAAACGAGAGAAAGCGCTTGTAATTGATCACTGTATTTTTGGTGAAAGAGTTCAAAGGTTCCGGCTCCATAGAATTCGAGATCATCAAAGTGTGCATGGACGCACATTATTTTCATATTGGGTTTCTCCATTGAGTTTGTGAATGGGTTCGAAAGGGAGGAATGGTCAAGAATTTAGCATTTTATTCGTCATTGCCATTACATGAAAATGATTTCAGACATTTTTACCACGCGTTTTATGAAGTCCCGGTATGTTACGTTTTTAGCGATTGTCGCTTCCCTTGGAGGATTCCTCTTTGGATATGATACGGCGGTTATCTCGGGCACAATCAATTTTGTGGTGGATCAATATGAACTGGATTCGGTAATGGAGGGTTGGTACGTCAGTTCTGCTTTGTTGGGATGCATTCTGGGAGTTGCCGTTGCGGGTGTTCTCAGTGACTGGTTTGGCCGAAAACGGATTTTACTTTTTACGGGTCTTCTGTTTGCGATTTCAGCAGTCGGTTGCATGTTGGCGACCAGTTATGCGAGCTTAGTTGTGTATCGTTTGATCGGTGGTGTTGGTGTAGGGATGGCTTCGATGCTATCGCCTCTATATATTTCAGAAATCGCTCCTTCTCATAAGCGGGGCAGCTTGGTGGCCTTGTATCAGTTTGCCATTACGGTCGGCATTTTAGTGGCCTATTTTGTGAATGCGTATCTGCTGCATGTCTCTAAAACGGTGACTTTGACAGGGGATGCAGGGTTGAGTCATACCATATTAGTGGATGAGGTGTGGCGAGCGATGTTAGGCAGTGAAACAGTTCCGGCGTTATTGTTTTTTATTCTCTTATTTTTTGTGCCAAAAAGTCCGAGATGGTTGACGACCAAGGGACGAGAAAATGAAGCGCTTCAGGTGCTCAATCGGATGGTGAGTGAGGAAGAAGCTCAAAGGGAAATCGAAGAGGTGAAGCAGAATCTGGAAAAAGAATCCGGTGGTTTCGCCTTCATTTTTCACGGAGGTTTTAAACTGGCTGTCATTATCGGTGTTTCGCTCGCTTTCCTGACCCAGATCAGTGGCGTCAATGTGATCATTTATTATGGGCCTCGTATTTTAGAGGAAGCAGGTCTTCAGGTGAGCGAAGCCTTGGGAGGACAGGTGGTGATTGGAGTGGTCAATGTTCTATTTACGATTTTTGCGATCTGGAAGATCGACCGTTTGGGCCGCAGGCCGTTGCTCATCGTAGGTGTTTGCGGGATCATTTGTTCTTTAGTGATGATCGGTATTTTCTTTTTTGCGGATATTTCCAATCCGTATTTGCTGATGTCTTTCATTCTGTTTTTTGTCGCTTGTTTTGCTTTCTCTTATGGGCCGGTGATCTGGGTACTGCTTTCGGAGATTTACCCGAGTAAGATCAGAGGAACGGCGATGTCACTGGCGACGTTGTCGCTATGGATCGGAACGGCCTTGGTCGGGCAGATGACGCCGTGGTTACTGGAAAATCTAAAACCCCATGGCACGTTTTGGTTGTTTGCATTGGTAACGTTACCGGCGCTCTATATGGGGATAAAGGTGATCCCGGAAACGAAAGGAAAATCTCTAGAAGAGATCGAACGTTACTGGTTGAATCTAAAAAGGTAGTATAGAGTCATTTTAGAGAGAGTTGCTATGCTCTGGTCAGTGAATAAAAAGTTTTCCTCCCTTATCATTTTGACTTTTCAGTCCACTTCACAACGCATTGAATAGCTGTGCGCTCGCTATCAAAATGCGGTAGGACTATAAAATTGAAATGAAACGATCAGAGATTAATGCCATTGTCCGGGAGGCCCGGAATTGTTTTGAAACGCATGGATGGAGTCTTCCCCCGAAACCTCGCTGGGACGTGACAGATTTTGGTTTGGATAAGTTCAGTCAGTTTGGGCTTTTGCTGGTCAATTTGGCAGAGGAGCCTGAATATTGTGAAAAACTGATGTATGCGCGGAAGAATCAAATGACGCCGATGCATTGCCACCGTCAGAAAAAGGAAGACATTATTTCGCGAAATGGAAATCTGGTGGTGGAGGTTTGGAAGGGTAGGCCTGATCCTGAAGCAGAAAAGAAGCCAATACCGGTGCGAGTGAATGGAGAAGCCGTTGCCATTGAAAACGGGAGTCAAGTGACGTTAAAAGCAGGTGAACGAATCACGTTATTACCAGGATTTTATCACGCCTTTTATCCGACGACGGATGATTGTATTATTGGTGAAGTTTCAACGGCGAATGACGATGCCAATGACAATTTTTTTATCAATCCGGAGATTGGACGGTATCCCGAAATTGACGAGGATGAGGCGATTGAGGTTAGACTGCTAAGTGATTCATGAGTGACGGAAAACGAGCTGGTATTCTGGCTGGAGGAAGTTGGTTGATTGATCACGTTAAAATCATCGATCAGTATCCGGCTCTCGATGGGGTTTGTTATATCGAGGGTAAGCAGACAAGGGCAAATGGTGGTTCCCCTTACAATTTGTTGGTCGATCTTTCACTGCTGAAGGCATCGTTTCCTCTAGAGGCTGTTGGCTTGGTGGGGAATGATGCAGATGGCGATTTTATCCTCGAAGATTTGCGGAAGAGAAAGATCAATATTTCCCAGATGTATCGAACGGATGAGGCACCGACTTCTTTTACGGATGTGTTTTCAGAAAAGGAATCCGGGCGTCGGACTTTTTTTCACCAAAAAGGAGCTAATGCATTAGTGGATGAAAGCCATTTTGATTTTACGAAATCGAACGCAAAGATTTTCCATCTTGGCTATTTACTGCTTTTGGATCGTTTGGATTTGATCGGTGATGATGGAGTAACAGGATCTGCCCGTTTACTCAAACGGGCGAGTGAAGCCGGTTTTTTAACTTCTGTGGATGTAGTGAGTGAGGATTCCTCTCGAGTCCCTGAGGTAGTTCTTCCAACATTGCCATATGTCGATTTTCTGGTGATCAATGAATTTGAAGCAGGCCGAATTACAGGCATTGCGACTCATTCGGAAGAGGGGCCT
>JANQKU010000100.1 GCA_028280955.1 Opitutaceae bacterium | reverse complement strand
ATGTAACCGCGCCTTTCCAGCCTGTGAAGTGATGGGTAAAGTGAACCTTGCCCCACTTGGATCACATCTTTAGAGACAAGTTGAATATGTTTGGCAATGTCGTAACCATGCCTTGGACCTGAATTTAAAATTCGTAAGACCAAAAGGTCTAAGGTGCCCTGAAGAAGATCTTGTTTACCTTTTTTCATAGATAGACATTCGAAGCATTATATGTAGAATGTCAATGCATATGACTCAAATGAATTCCTAGTTCTTCGGGAGAAAACTACTCAGTGCGAAGGACTTTCATGGGATCGGTAAGAGCTGCCTGACGAGCCGGGATCGCAACGGCCAAAAGAGTGGTGAATATGACGAGTAAGCTCGTAAAGAAAAAGGTATCGAGGGCTGTGGTCTGAATGTCTGGCAATAAATTATCTACAAAACGCATGAGAGCATAAGCTCCAGTTATACCGATAGCTAAACCGATAAAAGTTAACCGGTTTCCCCACCAAAGAATACGCGTTGTGATGGCAAGAGGGCTTTCTCCTAAAGCCATGCGTATACCGAATTCTCTCTTCCGTTCAGACACAGAATAGGACAAGACGCCATACAGTCCAAGAAGAGAGAGAGCAATCGCTACAAAAGCGACGCAAGCAAGGACTTCCGCAGGCATACGTTGCGCAACCATTCCAGATCGGATGGCATCTTTAATGGTTACGAAGGTGATTTCTGGTAGCTCGGGATCAATTTCCAGGATCGTTTTTCGGATAGTTTGTTCAAGTTCTCTTGAACTCAGTTTGGTATGAATAACAAAATTTACCGATCCATTATAACCCCATTGAACGGCTGGAAAATAAATCGTATGGCGTGGTTCTTTGATGTAAAAAGGATAGTCTTTCGTATCTTCAACAACTCCAATGATAGTATATTCTTTATTCCAAAATGTAAGCGTTCGTCCAAGTAGTTCTCCTTTGGGTTTATAATCTCTGATAATACTCTGACTGATGATAGCGACTGGTTGATTTTCTGCTGTATCTCTCTGGGTAAATCTACGACCTTGTCGTAATTGGATCTGCATCGTCTCGAAATAACCTGGGGAGATTCGGTAGTGCGTTCCATTGAGGTCGGGGTCTGCAGATGTTACTTCAATACCTTCGATTGCGAAGCTCGTTTGAGTGGTGGATAGAATATCCAGTGGTTGACGCTCGGCAAAAGCCACTTGAGCGACGCCTGGCAGATTCCCCAGGTCTTTCAAGGCTTGATGGCGAAAAGGGTCAATTTTACTCCTTGCGTCATCGTAGCGATAGAAAGGTAGGGGGATTTTTACAAAGAGACGATTTTCAGTGGCATAACCAAATTCTTTCTTCAATAAGTGATTTACATTTTTCAACAAGACTCCTGTGGTAACCAGTAGAATCACCGAGATGCTTATCTGGCTTATCACGAACAAATTTTGTAACCAGTGAACGCGTTTGCTGATGCTACTATTTTGTTTTCCATTGCGCAAAGAGGAAGATAACCCTTTTTTCAAAACAGACCAGGCAGGCAAGATTCCGAAGAAAATACCAAAGCATAATAACGTTAGAAAAATCGTACTCAAAACCGTTGTATTGAGTCGAGTGGGTAAACCCGTTGGCATAGTGTTTAGGGTATTGCTGTCCAAAATCGATAAGATGTTCTGGGTAAGGGGAAGACTCAAAATGCCTGCTGTGAAAAATAGCAGTAAGGTTTCGGTTGCTAATTGGCGAGTAATTCGCTGTTTGCTTGCTCCTAGGGAATGACGCATCGCCAGTTCACTGAGTCTGTGATAATTGCGTACTAAAATGAGACAGCTGATGTTTAAAAACCCAATCAGAAGGATCATGGCACCGGCTCCCTGCATCGACCAAAACATCGCGTTCACCATGGGCACCATGTTAAACGTATAGTCCTTGGATAAGAGAACCCCGTAGTTTTCGCCGCTTCGTTCGACTTTTTCACGTCTTTCTGGATGAAGGTCCAGGTAGGCCGCATAGATGGCCTCGAGCTCATGTTGCGCCTGGAGCAGGTTTACATCCGGTTTGAGACGGGCAAAGACTGTGTAGGAGTTATTTTGTCGGCTTTTTTCAGAGCGATCATGTTTGCTAAAAATCTTGGGAAGCCAGAGTTCTGTATTGTTAATTCGTAGATAAAAATTTTTGGGGAGAACGCCTATAATGGTGTGGGTTTTTTCATCCAGAGCAATCGTGCTACCGATGGCGGATGGGCTTTTGTTATAGAGTCTTTTCCACGACCGATAGGAAAGGATTACCTGATTTGTATCACCTTTATCGATATCTTCTTGAGTAAAAAGTCTACCAATGACGGGTTTTACACGTGTGACATCCCATATTTCTGGGGTAACCACGGCATATTCTGCCCGTTGAATCCTGTCTGAAGTACGTAAGTCGACTTGTTTGTTTAAGTCGGCAAACCCAACCGACTCGTAGGATTTGGCAGTTTCCTTAATATCCAGAAAACACCTTGGTGAAAAGCCGAGCACAGCATCACCAAAATCTGAATTTCGCCATTGCTTACCAATGTTGACGACTCGATCCGGTTCAGGAAAGTTGTAGGGGCGGAGAAGTATGGTGTGGAGCAGGCTAAATACCGCTGTATTGGCTCCCACGCAGATTGTTAAAGTTAACAAGGTAACGAGGGTGAAAATCTTGTGTTTCCCCATCTGCCGTAGTGCGTAGCGTATATCCCGAATCGTTTCCTGGACAATTCGAAAGCCCCATCCTTCGCGAGTCTCTTCCTTCATCTGTTCGATGCCTCCAAAATCGCGAAGGGCCTCCTGGCGAGCCTCTTCTTTGCTCATACCAGCTTCCATTTTTTTCTCCATACTCATTTGCAGATGGAAGCGTAACTCATCATCGAGTTGCTCTTCAGCTCTGCCATTGCGGAAGAGTTTGCTCAGATAGTAGAAGAGTTTTTTCATTTTCTTTTTAGAAAAACAATGATTATGGCTTGAGCACTAGCTCAACGGCGGCGGCAAACTGGTACCAATAAGCTGTTTCCTCTTCTAATTGCTTTCGGCC
>JANQKU010000082.1 GCA_028280955.1 Opitutaceae bacterium | reverse complement strand
GCGCACTTAATGGAAAAGCTCTGCAAGGCAGGTTTTCATCTTAGAAGGGTTGTAAAAAGAATGAATCAGCAAGGAGATCAAGCTTTTTGCTCGATTTGTCAAAAAAGCTTTCTGAAAAGTGGAAAATGAAGAGGCCCACCCTGGAGAAGGGCAGGCCTTGAGAAATAAAGAGAATACTTAAGAAGACAGCTTTAAACCTTCGGGAGTTCGGCCGGGATATCCACATCGTGAGGATGGTTCCGTTTGACTCGTTCCATTCTGGATCGGCGGCGTATCATGCGATCTAGTTTGTCGACCATTTCATCAACGGCTTTGAGGCAGTCGTGAGATTGTACCGCAACAATCATATCGGGGCCATGGATTTCGATATGTCCTTTGGCTGTGAACTGTTGGTTATGTGATTGCGTATTATCATGTTCCAAATCAACTCTGATTCTGACAATCCGCTCCTCGTGTTTAAATAATCGTTCGACTTTTTCATTAACTACCTGCTTTAGGTTTTCTGTCAGGTCGAGATGAATCCCCTTGAGGATGACTTCATTTTTAGTGGAATCATTATGTATGTTTTTCGTCATATTTATTAGGTTATAAGTAAAAATGAAAAGTACGAACGCCTTAGATAAGAAAGTAAGGAAAGCCCTTAACGGGATTGGGCAGGTCGTGCTGACCGGCGGCTCTTCGGGAATAGGACGGGTCTTTATCCATTCGATAGCAAGAGTAGAGCCTAGCTTGCCAATTTGCAATCTTTCTCGTCATGATAGTCCGGAATTCGAGAATTCGGTGATGCATTATGGGTGTGATTTCAGTCGATCAGTCGATCGGAGGAAGATTTTTGAGCAGTTGGAAGTGGATTTGAGAAAGAATTCGACGACGGGACGCATCCTCCTGATCAATAATTCTGGCTTTGGTGCCTATGGTGCCTTTCCTCATCCCGATCTCAGAACATGCCTGGATATGATTAATGTCAACATCTCTGCGGTGATTGAGCTGACGGGGATTCTTTTGCCCCTGATAAAAGAAAGGGGAGGGGCGATTCTCAATATTGCATCGACGGCGGCCTTTCAGCCGACTCCCTATATGATTACTTATGGTGCTAGCAAAGCCTTTTTGTTCAATTGGACCTTGGGTTTGCATGAAGAATTGAGAGGTAGCGGTGTTTTGGCTTCGGCGATTTGTCCGGGCCCGACTAAAACGAATTTTCAAGTGAGGGCCGGTTTCAGGAAGGAAGGATTGCCCTCGAGGGATGGTCAAACGGCCGAAGAAGTGGTTGGGATATCGTTTGAGGCTATGATCAAGGGTAAAGCAATGGTGATCTGCGGTTTGCGAAATCGTTTGATGGCCTGGTTGGCCATGCATTCCCCTAAAGTTCTTGGGACATACCTTGCAGGAAAGTTGATTCGGCAGACGCGCCTGGACAGCCTTGAGCCATGATCTGTTACTTTCATTGTTTGCCCAATAGACCTGATCACTATGCCTGAGACAGAAAGAGGTTACCTGATTACCCCGGAGGAATTGGCTTCCTGGATCTTGCTGGAGACGGATGACCATCTGGTTCTGAACAAGCCCGGGCTGGTGGTTTGTCATCCGTCGAAATTTGGCCCCTGGTCGAGCTTGGTCGGGGCTTGTAGAGAATTCTGTGGGCTGGATACCATGCACTTGGTTTTTCGGCTCGATAGGGAAACGAGTGGGGTGATTGTTTTGGCCAAAAACAAGGCTGAAGCGGGGCGTCTGCAAGTGGCTGTCGAAAGAAGAAGAGTCCACAAATCTTACATCGCCCTATTAAAGGGTGAGTTGAGTGAGAAAATTGAAGTTGATCAACCATTAGCGCGAGACATGAAAAGCCCCGTGGTAAGTAAACAGGCCGTAACCGATGTAGCAGGGTCTCAGAAGGCTCAAACTCTTTTCGAACCTGTCATATGTGAGTGCGGGTACACGGTGGCGCGGGTTTATCCTGAAACCGGACGCAAGCATCAGATCCGGGCTCATGCACAATGGTTGGGTGCTTCAGTTGTGGGGGATAAAGTCTATGGACCCGATGCCTGCCTCTTTCTTCAGTTCATCGAAACGGGTTGGACTTCCGTTCTGGAAAAAGAATTGGGCATGAAACGTCAGGCATTACATGCCGCACGGATTGAGTTTCCGGATACATCTGAAATTTTTACAGCGCCGGTTCCCCAAGATATGGAAATCTTCTGTGAAGAAAAAATGGGTCTTTCTCTGACTGAAGTTTTATCCGCAGATTAGAAATACCATTTGCGCAGATTAAAAAAAATCAAAGAAATCTTTGCTTACCACAAAGCGCACAGAGGGCACAAAGGAGGGAACTTAGAATGTGTAGCTTTGGGCTCTCTTGCTTCGTGCTCTTTGTTCCTTCGTGGTACCTCATTCTTTCACACGTAAAAACCTTTTTCATTGTTTCAGAAATATTTCTGAAAAGTAGTTGAACTGTCTCTCTGGATTTAATCTGCGGATAAAAAATAAATCTAATCCATATTAATTTTAATAGATCGATAAGCTGTCCGACAGGCTGTTTCCAACATACGGATACGTTGATTTAAAGGAAAAGCCGAAGGGCTTTCGAAAGTACAGGAATGATCGGTATGTCGGCTTATCAAATAGATGGCCTCGGGCCAGAGATCACGTTCTAGAGGATTTCCTTTGGGGGCAATGACTCCGTCCTGGGCAGAAAGTCCGTCGATCGTTTGAGAAGGTTCGATAGGGTCGGTTTGTGAAACAGCCTCAATAATTTTTGGGCCAAGAGCCTCTTTATTTTCAGGTGCTAATTGGTAGAGGTAGAACCCGGTAGACTCCCAGTCTTCGTGAAAACAAAGGGTTAGGTCAAATCGTCCACAGTCTTCCAGAAATCTCCTGTGGGCGACGGTTTCTTTTTCGAATGGGTTGCGATATTCTCGATTGAGATCAACACCTGATGCGTTTTCACGAGTCTGTAGGGTGAGACCTTCAGGATTGAGAAGAGGGCAGAGCGTCCATGAAGCATCTGAACCAAAAAAGCCATTCTGCAAAAGAGAGAGTAGAGCAAGGGGACCAGCGGGTTCATCACCGTGGATCCCTCCCGAAAGGTAAAGATGAGGGCTATCCGGAAAAGAAGCTTTTTTGGTCAGAGCGATGAGAGGGTAGTTCTCTGTTTCACCAAAAGGTGAAACGTTAAACTTATGCCTGTGGGCTGCTTCCCTGAAATCTTTCAGCAATTTGGGAATGTTTAAGGGAGTTTGGGTCATAACGTGATCAAATCTGTAATCCACAGATATGAAAGAGTATTTATTTTTTATCCGCAGATTACACAGATTAACGCAGATTTTGATGAAGGCTTTGCTTTGAGATAGTGTGTTATTGGCTGTTTAATCTGCGTTAATGGTATTTCAAATCTGCGGATAGATCTTTATTTTACCAATCATAAGTTCGTCATTATCTTCTCGACACTCAGCTATGATATTATCGGCATGGGTTTTTTGACAAATTGACCTCGCCCTAACTCTATTATGAATAAGACTTCTTCCATGCTGGACGGTATGAGCGCTCGTCCTTTTGCCTACGCTGATATCTACCGACATCCGCCCATGAGTGGCCAGGACTTGTCACCTGAGTTGGCTTCCGTTCGTAAAAACGAATCAGGCACCGTTATTGTCTTAGACGACGGCACATGGTTTGTTACCTGGAGCCAAGGGTCTTTCGAAGGAGCCCATGACGAACAAATAGTTTGTGCCACCAGTAACGATTGCGGCCTCACTTGGAGTGAGCCCCGTTCTGTCATTGCCTCCACTATGGAATTTCGCCGTTCCTACGGTTGCCCCTTCGCTGTGCCAGGCGGCAAACGGATCTATCTCTTCTTGCATGAAGGTCGCCATCATGGAGCCGATGTAGCGCCCAATAGTCCGGAAGTCGATCTCGGCAAATTGGCATTCATTTATACGGACAATCGTGGCGATACCTGGTCAGACATTCATTCCATCACACTGCCTGATCGAGATATTAGTATGTTTCCCGACCGCATCCATGGTCATCTCAATCACCCACCGCAGTTGATGCCCAAAGGTCAAGTTCTGTTACCGTTTAGTCAATACGCGCGATTGGGCAGCATGCGCCGCGATTGGCAGCTTGTCGCGGGTGAAACTGCTTTTTTATGGTGCGAAAATTTCCTCAGTGAAAGTGATCCGGAGCAGTTTCGGTTTTCGCTCCTCCCACCGGGGCCGCGCGGCATCCGTGCCGATATTATTGAGCATATGGACAACCCTGCAGTAAAGCAATTGGCAAAAGTATTTAAAGGGTATCCCGATAGTTTGGCCTTCAATTCGCAAGAACCCACTATTGTTCCACTTTCTGACGGACGTTGGGTGCAAGTTTGCCGCACCTATCTCGGTTCTCCCGGTTATGCCGTTTCATCCGACGAGGGTAAGACCTGGTCATCGGTGGAACGCCTGCGCTACAGTCCCGACTGTCCCTTTATCGATCACCCGCACACCATGTGTCCTCTGGCACGACTACCCGATGGGCGCTTCATCCTACTCTTTACCAACAATGACGGCACAAAAAATGGTGCTGAGCATGTGTGGGACGGTGGTTGCCGTACCCGTAATCCCCAGTGGTTCGTCATTGGCCGGGAAATTCCCGGTGAACGACGCAACGGTGGTCTACTTTTTGGGGAACCGCGCATCCTTGCCTCTGCTGATGAATCGGAACCTGTTGACGGGTTTACGGCGTCTACTTGCACCGGAATTGCCATGCCTCAATACATTGCGGCGGAGGGGCGTCATTTTGTGCAATACGGCTTAATCAAAGAATACATTCTTCTCGATGAGATCCCTGCTGAAGTTATTGATGAAATGACGCCGGATTTGCCAAGATGAGGTAGGGGTCCGTAGACTTTGACAAGGATTTGGGAGAGTTTTGTTCATCCGCAGATGGGAAAAGGAGAGGAAAAGGGGAAAAGGAGGAAAAGGCGTCACTCCTTGAATCTTGATATTTTGGGGGATAAGTCGTTTGGCAACGTGAATTAAAAGAGGCAAAAAATTACTTTATAACCTAAACGCACAATTCAAGGAATGACGCCTTCTATACTCCCTATACTCCAGGGGTTGGTTTCCATGATGTCAGGTGGGGATTTCCGTTCAGGATTCATTGCGGGAGCAGCCGGATCTCTGGGAGGTCATGGCGCTGAAGCTGCAGGTGTAGAAGGACCAGGACTCCTTTTGGCCTCTACCATTGCTGCGGGAACAGCCTCTGAACTCAGTGGCGGTAAATTTGCCAACGGTGCTTTGACTGGTTCTCTGGTGTATTTGTTTAATCAGGCCAAACAAAATAGTGTTAATGTGAAAGTAAAGCATTCTCAAAGAATACACAGAGTTCCTGATTTAAGCCCATATTCTCCGGGAAAATTGGACGCCGGAACCCAAGCTATAACAGTTGCTAGTTTTGATATTACAAACGCAACAGCATATCCTGATGGTAGTGTTGGAATGATTGAATTTGAGGCTTACTCTGATATTTATATTCTTGATAGTATTCCTCAAGGTAGCAGCTTATACAATGCTGTTATCGCAGATGAACAGCAACATGTTATGGATTTTCAGGCTTTTTTTAAGAACAACTTTAAGCAACATGCTTATACTTTGGCAAATTCTCAACGGTTAACTAAAACAAATATTTCAAGCGTATGGGAGAATTCTATGGCTGATTCATTGCTTAAAAAAATGAACAAAGCGTCAAGAGCATCTCGTAACTTTTGGGACAGACGTGGTTATCACGAACTTGATCCTACAGGGAAACAGAACAGAGCAGATCCCAGCCAAAATAGAATTAATAAACATAGGATAAAAAAATTTGGAGGACCTCCAA
>JANQKU010000042.1 GCA_028280955.1 Opitutaceae bacterium | reverse complement strand
GCGTAACCAGTTCCCAAAATGGGAAACTCTCACAAAACTTAGGCCTTTTTCACCCAAGGGGCCAAAGTTCGATCCTTCTTTGGACCAATGCACGCCGTCGTGAGAAATTTCAACATCTCCTTCTAGTTGAGCCACCCCTCCGGGAACATCCTCTATCATGATAAAAAAAATTGCTTCGCTCGCCCATCCGCATTCATAGGGATGAGTCTGAAAATTCTCTGTAAAAATCTTTTTTACCTCCAGATGAGTTGCATTAAATTGGCGCATTGTCTAAAACAGTTAAAAGGGTCCTAGCTTCTTCAATTGATAAATTCTGACTTCAGTCCTGAGAAATGACGACTGAATCGACATAAAAAAACACGCGACGGGCAGCGTCATTTTCCACCCAGATAAGCGGGTTTAATAGTCCCTCTATTCGGGCATAGGCTGAAATCGGGAAAACAGGAATTCCCCGTAAATCAAACGTCTTATCTTGGGCCTGAAATTCGATGTATTCACGTTTTTGAACATCGAGAAGAAAACGAAAATAAAGCCAGTTAATTTTACAATCAGTCTCATTGTAGCAAAGCTGCTGTTCACCATCAGGAACATATTGAAAACCATCATGCCGGCCATCCGGATAACGGCGACCATACCAAAGAGGATCAACACCTCTCTTACACCAATCTCCTTCTGTTCCATAAGCCCAATCACTATCGCTCACCTCCGCTGGATAAATATACTGCCATCTACGATGTGGTTTGCCATCGATCGCATTGACGTAGCGGACACCGGCAAAAGCTCGATTACCCCGTTCTTGTAAATCAAACCCCATACCAAATGCTCTCAATGAATTTTCACTCAATCCCCCTAAGTCTTCCGTGCTCGAAACACGATCCTGTTCAGCCGTGTAAGAAAACCACATTTCAAATTGTAGGCGACTACGTTTAGAATGATAAAAAGAAAGACGTTTGATCGCATGCCCCATACTTCCGGGAATCGGCATCTCATCGTAAGGGCTGACTATTGGTCGGGTGGACAGTTTTAAACTATAGGTTCCCGATAAAGCGCCATGTGTTCCTGGATACCGATAAGTCGCCGAACTCAACATCACCGGCGGCCATTGATGCTTCACCACAATACTTTCCCGTGTATCAAAATCTGGTGCCTGAGTAAAATTAGGCATTAAAGTCATCCAACCATTGAACCCCTGTGAGAACACATCATAACAATAGATCTTATCAAGTGGTTGGAAGCGGCCTAAAAAAGATGTATCTATCATATTTGGTATAAAACAATAGACTGAATAAAAACATCCGGAATATCCTGTGAAAGAGAACTATACTGGTAATATTTTATGACCAGTTGTCTTGTCTTACTCAAACCTGGTGACACATTTTCAGATCCTATGAAAATGCCCTCCAAACGTTCGTTAGTTTCCGAAACCTATAGAGTTCTCTATGAAGCCATACAATCCGGCAGGTGGAAAACCACTCTGCCAGGAGAACGTTCCCTCTGTGAACTCTTCCAAATCAGTCGACCCACCTTGCGACAAGCATTGCAGCAACTCCAAAACGAGAAAATCATCGCTAACCATCATGGGCAGAAACGTCATATTATAAAAAGATCTTACAAAAAAAGGTTCCGCCACGCAAACCGACTGATCGGTTACTTATGCCCTAGACCCGCTCACCAAATGCAGGATCATACCAATCGTAAGATCGCCGCAATTCAGCACATCATCCAACAAAGAAACATCAACTTTATCCATTTGGTTCGCCCCGGTTGCTTTACCCATTCTCCAGGAAGAGCATTGCAAGCCCTCATCCGGCAGATCGAAGCTGATTGCTGGATAATACAACAATCAAACAAGGAAATGCAGACTTGGTTTGAAGATAAAAATATTCCTGTTGTTATTTCGGGAACACGACATGGAGGGATCAACCTACCTTATATTGATCTAGACAACAAAGCCATCTGCCGCCACGCAGTTAGCCTTCTCATTACCAAAAATAGAAAAAACATTTGTTATTTAACCACAAAAGATCGCATGGCAGGCGATCTATTATCCGAAACTGGTTTTCTCGAAGGGATTAAGACAAAGAATAAAGTTAATGGCTTTGTGACACGGCATAGTGGTACCCGAAAAAGCATACGCCACAAACTTGATCTTCTCCTGAATTCCCAAAATCGACCTGATGCCATCGTCATAGATAAAGCCAATCACGCTTTTAGTGTGGCCAGCTATCTTCTGATTCGCGGCTTTTCCCTTCCTCAAGATATCTCTCTTATCTGTCGTACCGAAAGCCAAAACCTTAGCGATATGTGCCCCGCTATTACACATTATTCCCGCAATATAAAATTACTGGCAAAGAAGACAGCTGAAATGGCCATCAAAATCACAGAAGAAAACCCATCGACATCCAGGGAAACACTCCTCTTCCCCAAACTCATTCCAGGAGAAAGTATCTAAGAAGCTATGCTTGTGCAGCCTCTTTTATTTGGATTGCACTTCCAACCTCTCCCATTGAGCTTTCAAGTAAGGAAAAACAGACATGGCTTTTAAACTGGCAAGTTTTCAATGCGACATTACACCGCCAACCGGTTTTCCACTTTGTGCCGGATGGTATCCTGAAGCTCATACCATTGGCGATAAACTTTCGGCTAATGGGGTTATCATTGTTTCTGAGGATCAGCCCGCAATCGTCTTATGTGCACTCGACTGGGCGGAACTTGGTAACTACGAATATCTGCGCTGGCGGGAAGCATTGGCCGAGGCAGTCGGGACCGATGCCGGTCACGTTGCTCTACACTGCACTCATTGCCACGACAGTCCGTGGCCAGACAGCGAAGCACAGCAGCTCTTAAATCAGCATAACAACCCGGATATTATTCTGAAAGGCACCTGGGCTGATGAGACACGTCTGACAGTTGCTCAATCCGCCCAAGCGGCAATGCAAACCTTGCAGGCATGCACTCACGTCTCAATTGGTCAGGAGTGCGTTATCGATATTGCGTCCAATCGTCGCGTGATGGAAAATGGAACAGTCAAGGGAGTACGCTGGACCTATTGTCGTGAACCTGAAATCAAGGAAGCTCCTGAAGGATTAATTGATCCCTATTTAAAAACGATCAGTTTCTGGGATGAAGAGCAAAAACTTGCGGCCCTACATTACTATACAACCCACCCAACAGCCTATGACGGCACGGGAGTTGTCACACCCGAATTTGTCGGTCTGGCCCGCAACAGAATCAGTGCAGAAGAAAAAGTGCCTCATCTTTATTTTACCGGTTGCGCCGGCAATATTACAGCTGGCAAATACAATAATGGAGATGAGGAAAGCCGTGAACGCTTTACCAACGAAATTTATCGGGCGATGAAAACCTCTGCAGCGAACGCACAGCGACAACCAATCGACTCGATCAACTGGCATCTTGACAACATTCATCTCCCCGCCCGACCAGATATCAAAGAAACGAATGCTTCCGATGCACAGGATTACCACGCCCTTCTAGAAGCAATGTCCAAGGATAGGAAAGCAAGAAGAAGTCGTGCCGCGTTGATCTTCACCTATCGTGATCGGGCGGATAAGCTGCCCATTCCCGTTACCGCATTGCAGATTAATGAAAATATTCGCATCTTACACTTGCCCGGCGAAGCCTTTATAGAATACCAGCATTTTGCCTATGCACAGAATCCTGAATCATTTACCTGTGTTGCCAGTTATGGTGATCTAGGCCCCGGTTACATCTGCATGGAGAAATCATTCGATGAAGGTGGTTATGAACCAAGGGATGCCTTTTGTGCCGCCACCTCTGAATCCATCCTGAAGGCCATCATCGAAAAAGTTATGAAAAGCTAAATGAAAATACAGATCAAACGAATCTATGAACCCATTGGAGACAATGATGGACAACGAATTCTCATCGATCGACTTTGGCCCCGCGGCATCAAAAAAGAAACCCTAGCGCTCACCTTTTGGGCCAAAGGAATTGCCCCCTCCAACGAACTCCGGAAATGGTACTCTCACGACCCTGAAAAATGGAATGAATTCAAAGCAAAGTATTTTGCAGAACTGGATAAAAATCCAGATGGCCTGAACGAATTGCGCAAACATCTTAAAGGAAATACCGTCACTTTTGTCTTCAGTTCCAAGGAATTGAAACTGAACAATGCATACGCCCTGCAAGAATACATCGAAACCCGTTTACCCTAACCTTTTAGGAATCACTAAAGAAACAGCCTGAGTTTATCCATGGATTTGAAATACCATTAACGCAGATTAAACAGCCGAAAAAGAAATAGCTCCTTTAATTATCCACTACATCCAAAAAAGTAGCTAAATCGCTCATAAAAAAATCTGTGTTAATCTGTGTCAATCTGCGGATAAAAACCTCCTACTTCGAAAAAAAGCCTCCAAAGACAATTTTCCACCGCACCTCTTGACCTTTTAAAAGAAGCTTCCATACCTATTTTTCATCTATGAATACATTTGAGGCCATTACCCAAAGACGCTCCGTTAAACACTACGACCCTTCCCATCAAATAAGTGATGAAGACATGGAGAAACTGCTCTCTCATACTGTTCTCTCCCCTACCTCATTTAATATTCAAAATTGGCGATTTGTTGTCGTTCGGGATCCTGAAATCCGTAAAGACCTGAGAGCAGCGGCTTGGGATCAGGCTCAAGTCACAGACGCTTCCGTTACCATTATCCTCTGTGCAGATCTCAAAGCATGGAAAAAAGATCCGGAACGTTATTGGAAAGATGCCCCTGAAACCGTGCGCAATATGCTCGTGCCCATGATCGGTTCTGTCTATGAAAATAGAGAAGAACTGCAACGCGATGAAGCCATGCGCTCCTGTGGTATTGCCGGTCAAACTATCATGCTGGCTGCCAAAGAAATGGGATATGACAGCTGCCCCATGATTGGGTTTGATCCCGTAAAAGTAGCTGAGATTATTAATCTCCCGGAAGATCATGTTATTGGATTCATGATCACAGTGGGCAAACCGCTGAAACCTGCTCAACCACGTGGCGGGCAACTGCCTCTCTCGGAAGTTGTTATCAACGACAAATTTTAAACCTGTCCACAGATAAAGAGACACGGATCCCAGCGATCTTTTCATAAATCGCATTGCCATAGTGGCAAATTCTTGGATTCTCTAATCTGGAATCTATTCTACCCCAGATAGTGTGTATTATGAGAAAACCGTTACTTATTTTCCTTCTAAGTATTGTTGTCGCTTTCACCTTTGGTTGCAGCCCAAAAGAAAAGGCTTCCAGCGAATCGGATAATTTTCGCATAGCCGTTATCCCCAAAGCAGAAAGCCATATTTTTTGGAAAACATGTCAGGCAGGTGCCTTGAAAGCAGCCCAGGAGTTCGATGTTGATGTTACCTGGAAAGGGCCTGACATAGGCGATGATCGCAATGCACAGATTCAAACCATTCAACGCTTTGTCGTAAAAGGAGTCGATGCCATTGCTGTTGCGCCCGTCGATGGTGATGTCTTGACCAAACCCGTCGAAAAAGCAGCGCAGACCGGTATCAAAATGATCGTTTTCGATTCGGGCCTGAAGCGACACGACCAAGTGGAGTCTTTCGTCGCCACCGATAACTACAAAGGCGGCGTGCTCTGTGCACGGAAACTGGCAGAGCTTCTCAACGGCAAAGGAAAAGTCATCATGCTGCGCGTGATGGAAGGTGGAATGAGCACGACCAAGCGCGAAACCGGATTCCTCACCACCCTCAAAGAAATCGCGCCTGATATCGAACTGATCTCTACCTCTGAATACGGTGGCGCCAGTGTGGGGTCAGCCCAGAAAAAAGCCCAACTTCTCCTCAATAAATACGCAGACCAGGTAGACGGAATTTTTACACCCAATGAAAATACAACTGAAGGAATGCTCCTTGCGCTTCAGCAACAAGGCCTGGCCGGAAAGGTAAAATTTGTCGGTTTCGATGCCAACCAACCTCTCATCGATGGGATGAAACAGAACATCCTGCATGCTCTTGCTGTTCAAAATCCTTTTGAGATGGGTTACCTTTCCGTTAAAGCTGCTTATCAATCCCTAATGGGAGAAAAAGTAGAGCCTCGTATCGATACAGGTGTTACCATTATTACACCGGGGAATATGGATACACCGGAAAGCCAGCAGATTCTCAGTCCAGATATCGATAAATGGATCAGTCTGTAACATAAAACCCGTGACATTTTTTATCCACCACAATTCGACAAACATCCCTTTCACCCTAAAATTTCTAACGAATGAGCGAGGCACTCCTACAAGTACGCGGCGTCCATAAGCGCTTCGGACCTGTTCATGCCTTGAAAGGAGTTGATCTGGATATTTACCCTGGGGAAGTGCACGCCCTCATTGGTGAAAACGGAGCTGGAAAAAGCACCCTGATGAAAGTCCTCTCCGGAGCTCATCGTCCCGATGAAGGTGAGATCACCTTTGCCGGAAAACCCTTTGTCCCGGAAAACCCTCAGCACGCCAGGGAATCAGGTATCGCCATGATTTACCAGGAACTCACCCTGGCGCCCCATCTTACCATAGAAGAAAACATCACTCTGGGAATGGAAGACTCCCGCTATGGGTTTGTGCAACACCGTGACCAGGCTGTTCAGGAGACCTTAGAACTTCTCGGGCAGAAAAGCCTCCACCCCAGAACATCCGTCGGTTCTCTTCCCATTGGCACGCGTCAACTCATTGAAATTGCCCGTGCTATCGTCAACAATGCCCGTGTCGTTATCCTCGACGAACCGACCTCTTCCCTCTCTGTTGAAAACACCCAAGCGCTCTTCCGAGTTATTCGAAAACTCCGCGCCAAAGGAATCGCCCTCGTCTATATATCTCATTTCCTGGAAGAAGTTCAGCAAATAAGTGATCGGTATACCGTCCTGCGTGATGGTGCCACTGCCGGCAGCGGTTTAATACCCGAAATCACCATACCTTCCATTATCAAAATGATGGTTGGACGATCTTTGACCGACATGTACCCAAAAACAGATCACATTATTGGTGAAAAAGTTCTGGCCGTCGAAAACCTATCGGGAACTCCCTGGCCCAAGAATGTTTCTTTCACTCTTCGCCAAGGTGAAATTATGGGAATCTTCGGACTCGTTGGCGCTGGCCGCAGCGAAACCATGCGCTGTATTTTCGGCTTAGATGAAAAAATATCGGGAGAGGTTTATTTGAAAGACCGTTCCATTAAACATCGCATCAACCCAAAAAATTCTCTCAAAACAGGTATCGATTTTCTCAGCGAAGATCGTGGTAAAGAAGGTCTCGCTCAGCGGATGAGCATTGCTGCCAATACAACCCTCTCTGCTCTGCGCAAAACCAGTACAAAAGGATTTATCAATCTCATTGCAGAACAGCTTGTTTCTCAAAAATGGCGCGACTTTATGAAGACGAAATGCCACCGGGTAACAGATCCGGTGTCCTCTCTTTCCGGCGGCAATCAGCAAAAAGTCGCCTTCTCTCGCATCCTGCACCATGGTAGTGAAATTGTCATACTCGATGAACCCACTCGTGGTATTGATGTCGGTAGTAAATCCGAAATTTATGGTCATATTCAAAAAATGGCCAGCAAAGGAAAAGCCCTGATTGTCATCAGTTCCTACTTACCTGAACTCCAGGGAGTTTGTGATACGATCGGCGTGATGTACCGGGGAATCCTCAGTCCCGTCAAAACCGTCGAGGAGTGGACAGAACATGACATTATGGCCTTTGCCACTACCGGAACAACCTCTCAGGAAGAAACCACCATACCTCAATTATCCGACCTATGAAAAAGCTACCCCTCTCAGCAGGTATGATGCTACCCTTTGTGGGGCTTCTTTTTGTCATCCTCCTTTTCACTATCCTTATTGCCATCTTTGAGCCCGATAGTCTCGAAGCTTTCCTCAGCGTACGGAACCTTCAGACCCTTTTAATGCAGTCCGTCATCGTCGGCATTGCCGCTCTGGGCATGACTCTCGTCATCATTTCCGGCGGAATTGATCTTTCCGTCGGTTCCATGGTTGCCCTCGCAACTGTTGTTGTCGCCAGTGTGATCGACTTCGGCGCCTCAGGATCTTACGGCACCGAATGGACCGTTACACCTGTTTGGGTTCTTTTGGGCATCGGAGCAGCTATTCTCTGCTGCGCTTTAGTTGGATTCATCAACGGTTTTGTTTCAGCAAAATTTAAGATTGTGCCCTTTATTGCAACTCTTGGCATGATGCAGGTGGCCAGAGGATGCGCCAAATGGTTTGCCGGCAATGAAATGGTTCGCACTCCGGATAATTTCCTTCAGTCTTTCATGGATCCACAACCAGCTCAAAGCTGGCTTATCTTTGCCCCCGGCGTTTGGATAATGGCCATACTTGCCATTGTGGTCGCCATCACTCTGCGCTACACTGTCTTTGGTCGCTATACTTACGCCATCGGATCCAATGAAAACACAGCACGCCTCTGTGGTATCAGTGTTGGAAAGTTCCGAATTCTTATTTATTCACTTTGCGGAGCGCTCACCGGCATTGCCGGTGTCATGCAGTATGCAACTCTCGGCTCCGGCAATCCGACTGAAGCCGTCGGTCTGGAGCTCGATATTATTGCAGCAGTCGTTATTGGTGGAGGCAGCTTGGACGGAGGCGAAGGATCAGCCCTTGGCACTCTCCTCGGCGCCCTCATGCTACTCGTCCTGCGCAATGGATGCGTGATGCTCGGAGTTCCCTCTTACGTTCAGAATATCATCCTTGGTAGTATCATCGTTATTGCCGCTGGCATTGACCGATTGAAACACCGGTAAAAAACGGCTTTTTTCAGAAACTACTTATTTAGAATACTTCTCAGCCATCTGGTCACTTTTAAACGGCCTTTTCCATCTCCTTCATAAGGAATCCATTTCGGCTTATAATAAAAGCGTTTTCCGCGACTGTGGACGGGACGCCAATACTTACAGCCCTCAAAGTAATAATGTGTCACCTGAGAATGTCGTGTCAGGCTTTTATCGTTTTGCGGCGCACCTCCATGTAAAAGGTTTGCCGCCCAGACAAGCGCTTCACCTTTTTTCAAAATACCATAGGAAGGCTTCAGTTCTTGTTTCTGGATCAACTCTTCGAGATAAGCCTCATATCGAGGATAATTCTTACGCTCTGGCTCCAGGCCAATATCCGGATAATTCATCTCCGGAAGCCGATGACTCCCCGGATAATAGATCAATGGTCCCTGATCCATTCCGATATTTTCTAGAGCAATCCAGACACCACACATCATTCCAAAAGGTTCAGAGTTAAAGTGGATACTATCAGAATGCGCAGCCTGCTCTGTTCCTATAGGGAAGTTAAGCGTCTGAAAAGGTAGCGGTTTTCTGCCATAAAGCTCCGTCAATATCTGTAAAATTCTAGGGCAAACAGCGAGATCCTTGATACTCTGGCTGATTCTCCAAGCCTCCTGGATTCGGTGACTGTCCGCATGGGAAACCCCCTTGGGTTTTACCTCTCCCCAATAACCCGAAAGATCCTCAATCACCTGATCCAGTAGCGTACCCGGAATTTGAGTATCAATAACCACATACCCATTTTCTTCAAAAGTACTCTTCTGCGATTCTGTCAAAATTCCCATCCGTTTTCGTCAAAACAATCCATCATACCCCAAGGTGCCTTTTGATTCATAAAGACCCACTATGAGTACAATCCCTTATCGATGCTATTCTCTTTTTTAAAAATCTTGGAATCCTAAATCCAAAAGATGATCGAGAACTGTTTCCTTACAGATAGACTCAAAATCTACTTGCCCAGTAACCATCTAAGCGCCTCATCCTCATCACCTGTTATCAACAGGCTTACACCTCTATTAACCGCAATGTTTTCGGTCATCTTTGTAATCGAATGCGCTTGGCCAATCATAGCCACCTTTACGGCATTACCAAAAACCTTCACTGCATGATTCGCACTATGCAAACGGTCCATCTGCTTTTTTATATTCCCCACATTTTTCATGTCCACTAAAGCCCGTTTTTGACCATGTTCATCCGCTTTCTTTCTGGTAAGAGACATCATTCCTTTCACATCGTCCAGTTTCCAAATTCCTCGGACCTTTACCTGCAAATAATCATTTTTATTTTCAAATGAAACGTCTAAATCCATAAGATTAAAGCAGTTATCGGCAAATTTCCGTAGAAATTCACTCTCCAATAAAAATGGCTTATACCAACAGCAACTGCCTATACAGCGTAGCAGTTCTTATACTGGGAAATTACGTCAGTCGATTACCCTACACTTTTCGAAAAACTCCCAGGTGAGTGTTTCCCAGAAACTCGGAAACCTGCTCATTCATCTTGGAAAACTGATCGTGTAGTGGACAGGGATCATTGTTTCCACAATAGTCTCTGCCAAACGGACAGAAAATCATCTCTTCAGGTTTTTCAAAAAGAGTAATAATTTCAAACAAACTGATTTTTTCCGGAGGCCGACTGAGCCAATAACCACCCTTAGGACCTGGAGATCCGTTAACCAAGCCTCCCCGCGATAATTGAGTCATAATCTTCGCTACCAAAGATTTAGCAAGATTGCGGGCCAGCGCAATTTCCTGAGAACTAATACAAGTATGAGGCTCTTCGTAACATTCTGCCAGGTAACTCATGGCAGCAATCGCATTTTGGGCAGTCTTTCCGTATCTAAGCATTAGATTTTCTACTGGTACGATATCAATTTTTTACTAACTTTCATTATAGCACCTTAATTAAAGAGTTAAAGCTCTTTTATTATTGAATTCATTAGATTCCAACCTTACGATTTTTTACGTCTTTAGTAGAGACATCTCTGGAGATAATAATGCCATGAAAATTAGGAACGGGTTGATAGTAGGTTTAAGCAGTTTGCTTATTCTCACACAAATCGCAAGGGGGGAAGAAAACTCCATCTCTTCTGTCGATAAATTTTTCAAAGACAGCACGACCATACTTGACGTAAGAGGCCGTTACGAATTCGCGGATCAAGACGGCCGTAATGAATCCAACGCTTACACCATCAGAACTCGACTCGGTTTGCAAACAGCCAGTGTTAATGGTTTTACAGTGCTTGTCGAAATGGAAGATATTCGATCACTTGGAGCCACCAGCGATTACAACCCCTACCCTCAAGCCGGGCGCACTGTTATCGCCGATCCTAAGGGCACTGAACTGAATCGCTTACAGCTCAGTTGTAAAAATGAAGGCAATCAGGTTATTCTGGGCCGACAACGCATCATTCTCGACGGAGCTCGTTTTGTAGGCAATGTCGGATGGCGCCAGAATGAGCAA
>JANQKU010000034.1 GCA_028280955.1 Opitutaceae bacterium | reverse complement strand
GAGAGAACGTATCATGCTCCGGAAGCAGAGTTCTTACGAGAGTTTTTGGGAAATTCGTCTGATATGATAGAATGCCCGACTGAAGCACAGAAAGAACTTTTTGGACCGACGCGCAGACGAGTTCCGGAAATGATGGATTTGAAAAATCCTGTCTTATTGGGACCAGTCCAAAACCAGGAGCATCACATGAATGGAGTGGTGGCCCGTCGGAACAATTTTAATGAACCGATTTTGGGCTTCCTGGAAGATTGTTATAAGGAATTTGCTGAGTTGACAGGACGTCACTATGGCTTGCTCAGTGAGTACAAAACAGATGATGCCGAGACTGTATTTGTTTCTTTAGGTTGTGCGGCAGAAAATATCGATGCAGCGGTTGACTATTTGCGTGATCAGCGCAACGCCAGCGTGGGTTCTATTCATGTAAATGTGATTCGTCCGTTTCCCGAAGCCGCTGTTATTAAGGCCTTAAAAGGGAAGAAGAACGTCATCATTCTCGAAAGAACGGATGAAGGGATGTCCACGGATAACCCACTAGCTCGTGATATTCGCATTGCTTTAGGTAAGGCAAGAGAGGCGGGTCAATATGGAGGGGAAATTCCCGGCATTCATATCGGTGAGGTGCCGCGCCTTTTCCGTGGAGTCTATGGTATTGGTTCGCGTGATTTCCGTCCGGAACATATCCTGGGCGCTTACGAGTATGCTATGGGTGAAAACCGACGTAAAGATGGCAAGTCGGCCTCTGACGGTGAAACTTTTTTTGTGTTGGGAGTCGATCACCCTTATGCGGTTATTTCAAAAGATACGCCTTCGTTGTTACCGGAGAATGCGATAGCAGTACGCTTTCACTCGATCGGTGGATGGGGAATGATTACGACAGGAAAAAATCTGGGATCGATCATCGGAGAGTTTGGAACCTATATTTCTGAAAGAGATCCTGTGTATGATGATCACGGGCAATTGGTGGAAAAGCTGCATATTTCTGCCAACCCGAAGTATGGTTCTGAGAAAAAAGGAGCTCCGACGAACTACTTTCTGGTGGTTGCGCATGATCGGGTAAGGGTGAATTGCGAATTGAATCATGTGGATGTTGTTCTCTGTTGTGATCCAAAAGCCTTTACGCACGCTAATCCGCTTGAGGGAATAAAAAAGGGTGGGTGTCTGGTTTGGGAATCAGACGATGATCCCAAGACTGCCTGGCAGCGTATCCCGACGAAATATCGGGAATTTGTGAAAGAGAACGGCATTCGAGTTTTCATTTTGCATGGGTTTGACATTGCCAGGCAAGCCACCGATCGGCCGGAACTCCAGCTGCGTATGCAGGGGAATTCTTTTCTGGGAGCTTTTTTCCGGGTCTCTAGTTTTCTGAGTGATAATGGGATTGATGGAACAATGTTTCATGAAGTGGTGAAGGCTCAATATGAGGCAAAATTCGGGCGTTTTGGAAAGGCTGTGGTTGATTCAAACATGGAAGTAATGGCTCAAGGATTTTCCCGTGTACAAGAAATTGAATACGGAGAAATTGACGCGGAAGATGCCTCGAGTATGCGTAAGCTTCCGGTCCCGCCAGTTGCAAAAAATCCTATAGATCCGACGGCTGGCTGTAGCGCCAGTGGATGCCCCAGCTGTGAAGCACCGGAAGAGCAGGAGCCGAGGGCTCCGATATTGTCATTGGCAAAATTTGATTCTGAATTTCGAAATGAGCATGGTTATCATCAACCGGCAGGCGCATTGGCCTCAATGGGAGTGATGGCAGCTGGAACGGGAGCAACTTCCTCCAAGTATGTTGCTCGTCGGGAGACTCCCGTTTATATTGCGGAGAATTGTACCCAGTGTATGGAGTGCATTACGGCCTGTCCGGATACGGCTTTGCCCAATACCGCCCAGGATGTCAGTACTGTATTGTCGACGGCTGCCAGACATTATGTGAGCGATGTTACAGAGCGCGAAAAACTGGTGGCCGAATTGGGTGGTGTGGAAGAGAGAGCCCGAGTGGCGATGGTGAAGGCGGTTGAAGCTAAAGAAAAACTTCCGTTTAAAGATATTATCAGAGAAGAGATCACAGCATTGGAAGGTTTCTCTGATGCGACCAAGAAGGAGTTTACCGGTATTATTGATGTGTTGCCATTGTCCTACACTAAGGTGCCGGCGATTTTCCGTAGTATCGAAAAGAAAAAACCAGGTGAGGGCGGTCTGTTTTCCATTTTTGTTTCGGATCTTTGTAAGGGGTGCGGTGAATGCGTGCAGCAGTGTGGTGATCACAATGCATTGGTCATGGCTCATGAAACAGAAGAGCTCAATTCCGAGTTGACCACTGCTCAGATCTTTTCGCGCTTTTTGCCGGATACACCCCAGAAGTATTTGGGTCTCTATGACGATGCTTCTCCTCAGGATTCGCGGCCAGCGGCTCTCCGAAATCATTTGATGGTTCGCCGTAATTATGAGGCCTTGGTCTCGGGAGATGGCGCCTGTGCGGGTTGTGGTGAAAAAAGCATTCTCAGGGCTCTGGCTTCGGTAACGGAAGCCTATATGCGACCTCTTTATCATACAAAAGCGGATCGTCTTCGGGAAAAGGCGGATCAGATGGAGCAGGATGGTTTGAAGCGACTCCAGGCTTTGAAAGATCGTGATGAGGCACAGTACAACCTTTTCAAACGCGCAGTTGCTCATATTCTCATGGGATTGGGAGGTGAGGACGATAAGGATACGACGAATCGTTTGGAAGCCAATGGACCCATTTCTGATGAGGACGTGGTCTCTGCCATTTGTTCAGTTCTCCGGGTGGATGCATTCAATCATAAGGAATTACAGTCAATCGATGGACGAAATGCACAGGGTATGTCTGTTATGTTCATGGGTGCGAGTACCGGGTGTAATACTGTCTATGGCTCAACGCCTCCTTCTAATCCGCATCCTTACCCATGGATGAATTCACTTTTCCAGGATGGATCGACTATCAGCTGGCTTTTGAGTGAGGCGTTATTGATCAATCATGCGCGTCGTTCAGTCTCTCCAGAGCGTCTTTGCAATGCCTTGTTGGGTGAAGAAGAAGATGTTATGACAGAAGAACGTTATTTCTCTCTGACCCATTTGACTGATGTTGAGATGACTGATCAGGAAATACGTGAGCTGCCCAAAGTTTGGGTAGTGGGTGGCGATGGCGCCTTGGGAGATATTGGTTTTCAAAATGTTTCGAAGGTTATTTTGCAGAATCGGCCGAATGTGAAAATGCTTATGTTGGATACACAGGTCTATTCAAATACCGGTGGGCAAAACTCAGATTCTTCCACCATGTTGGGTGGTTATGATATGAATCAATTTGGACAGGCTTCTCAGGGTAAATTGATTGAGAAAAAGAATGTGGCTGAAGCGTTCACCTCAGGGCATGGGTCTCCCTATGTGGCTCAAGTGTCGATTGCCAATGCGGCTAAACTGTATCAAACCATGCTGGATGGTCTTGAATACAGAGGAACGGCTTTTTATCAGTGTTATACGACTTGCCAGCCAGAACACGGTGTGGCGGACAGCATGTCGGCTCATCAAGCCAAATTGATTCGGGATGGACGCGGTATGCCCGAGTTTATTTTTAATCCTCGCAATGGGGAAACTTCCCAGGAAGCTTTTGAGTTGAAAGGCAATCCTTCAGTGGATCGTGATTGGTGGGTAACGAAATATAAAACAGGTGGTGAGTCTTATAACTTTACCGTGGCTCATTGGGCGACGACAGAAGCCCGTTTCCGTAAGCATTTGCGGGCGATTGACGAAGAGTCGGCCAAGGAGTTCATTCTTATGGATGATATGTTGGCCTGCATCAACCAAGAGGATGTTATCTATCGGCGTGTTTTTGATAAAGACCATCGGTCTTATGTCCCTGATTTCGGTGTCTATATAAAGTCTGAGTTTAACGGTAAGGTGAAATACCATACGGTTTCACGTCAGATGGTATTATTTGCGGTCGAACGACGTAAAAGCTGGCGGATGTTGCAAAGCAAGGCAGGTGTTGAAAACAAGGATTATAAAGCGCAAAAGGCTCTTCTCAAAAAAGTAGATGAGGGAGAAATTTCTGTTGAAGATCTTCGTCTCAAGACAGGGGAGTTTTATGCGCAAGAGTTAGCTGCTGTCAGTTGATCAGTTTTCCTGAATTTATTATCTTTATAAAAATCTCGGAAACCAGTGTGAGCCTTTCTCTTCAAACGGTTTTAAGAGGAGATTGCATTTTTTTGATGGGTTCTCAAGAACTAGAGGGTGCCTATAAAGAATAGTTCTCTGGATCGGGTCCTCGGACGACTGGATAATCTCGATACAGTCAACTTAACGAACCTGGTTCAACGGTTGGCTCGAGAGCGTGGTTTACTCGAAACGGTCTTTAACACCGTGCGTGAAGGTATTCTGGTGGTGACAGAAGACGGTGTCATCGAGTATGCCAACGAAGCGGGGCGACGAATGGTTGCTCTGAAAGAGGCGGATCTTGGATCGGCAACACTTTGGCGATTTATCCCTGGTTTGCGCGAATCGCTGGACACTGCAGCTGATGAGACGATTGACTCTAGGGCTTCGCTTTCGCGGGAGATCGAATTAGGATACCCTGAGAAACGTTTTGTTCGCCTCTATATGGTTCCTTTTCAGGAAGAAATGGTTGAGGGGGAAGATCCCCGTAAAGCTGCGGTGATACTCAACGATATAACGCAGGAGAAAATTTCCACTGAGGAAATGATAGAGAGCGAGCGTGTTTCATCGATTCTTCTATTGGCGGCAGGTGTGGCCCATGAATTGGGGAATCCTTTGAATTCTCTCACGATTCATCTCGAACTGATGAAGCGCAATCTGGGAAAACTGGAGGAAACCGCTGAGGTTAAACGGTTATCTTCTTCAGTGGATGTCTGTAAGAGAGAAGTGGATCGGCTCGATGGCATCATTCGGCATTTTCTGGAAGCGATTCGGCCGCAGACTCCGGACTTTCAAGAATTGAATCCGTTAGAAGTGCTCGATGAAGTCTTGCAGTTTTATCAAAAAGAATTGGATGACCGGGAGTTATCTGTGGATGGGGAGGCCGCTTCGGAAGCCTTGATTGTTCTCGCAGATAAGGACCAGCTTAAGCAGGTGTTTTTTAATGTGATAAAGAATGCGATGGAAGCGATGAAGGCGGGGGGTGTTTTGGCGGTCACTTCAAAGAGTGATGATGAATTTGTTTATCTTCAATTTAGTGATACGGGTCACGGCATCAGCAAAGAGAACATGGGGAAGATTTTTCAACCTTATCAATCAACCAAAAAAGACGGACATGGTTTGGGGATGATGATTGTTGACCGTATTATGAGGGAACACGGAGGCCAAATTGGTATTGATAGCAAGGAAGAGGTTGGAACGACGGTTACCCTGCAATTTCCCAGTAAAAATCGTCGGGTACGGATGTTGAAGGATTAGGTTGATGGAATTCTTGTGTGGGACATTATTTCCCATTGACCTGTCGACTCAATTTTTGAAATATTGGATAGAATGATTCCTTCTATTCTCATAGTTGATGACGAAAAACATACGCGAGAGGGCCTGCAGATGGCCCTGGATGAACGATATGATATTTATCTAGCTCAAGATGTTGATGAAGCTTTCAATCTCATTGAAGCTCAAGAGTTTGAAGTTATTCTTACAGACCTGCGCATGCCTGGGAAGTCAGGGATGAAAATTGTTGATAGAGCCTTAAAACTGCCAAATAAACCGGTAGTGATTATGATGACAGCTTATGGAAATGTAAGTTCCGCGGTTGAGGCGATGAAACGAGGAGCGACGGATTTTCTCACAAAACCTGTTAATCTGGATAAATTAGAAATTTTGATTCGACGGGCTTTGAAATCAAAATCTCTGGAAACAGAAAATCAACAATTACATGAGCGTTTGGATGGGAAATTCAACTTTGACGGAATTCTGGGAAATTCGAATGCTTTGGATAAGGTAAGGGAAAGAATTTCGTTGGTAGCGCCTTCTAAAGCAACGGTGTTGATTGAAGGTGAAACGGGTTCGGGCAAGGAACTGATTGCTCAAGCAATTCATCAAAATAGCCCTCGTTCCAAGCAGCCTTTTATCGCGGTGCATTGTGCGGCCCTCCCCGAAAATTTATTGGAAAGTGAGCTGTTTGGGCATGAGAAAGGCTCGTTTACGGGAGCGACTGAAAGGCGGATTGGTCGGTTTGAGGCAGCTGATTCCGGCACTCTCTTTCTGGATGAAATAGGTGAAATCAGTCTCGGTATTCAAGTGAAACTTTTACGTTTTCTGGAGCAAAAGACATTTGAACGGATTGGGAGTTCACAGGAACAGACAGTAGATGTTCGTCTGGTGGCGGCGACTAATCGAAATTTGGCTGAAATGGTCAAAGAGGGGACCTTTAGGGAGGATTTGTATTTCCGACTCAATGTTGTGCAAATCAATATGCCTTCTCTTCGTGAACATACGGAAGATATTCCTATTTTATTGAATCATTTTTTGGAAGATATGGCGAAGGAGAACGGATTGCCTGTGCCCTCCTTTGAGCCAGGGGCAATGCGAGCTGTCATGAGGTATTCGTGGCCGGGGAATGTGCGAGAACTGAGAAATTTTGCTGAAAATGTGGTTGTTTTGCACAGAGGTGGCCGTATCCAGGAATTTGATCTTGATAGTAAATTTAGAGGAGAAATGGGTGAAGAGACAGACGTTGAGGTTGCCCCTGCCAGCCCCTTATCAGTTGAGGAAAATGGCAAACGTTTGCTGAGGGAAGCACTGATTGAAGCGGGAGGAAACCGGACAAAAGCGGCTAAATTGATGGGTATCAGTCGCCGTACTTTGCATCGAAAGCTGAGTCAATGGCCGGAGCTTGATGTCAGTGGGTTGAAGGATTGAGGTAGTTGGAGCCTCTCAAGGGAGTCATTTTTTATCGAATTTCTGATTGACTCCCCTAGGTCTCAGATAAGTATGGGCGGCTCTTTTTTGCGGGCGTAGCTCAATTGGTAGAGCACCACCTTGCCAAGGTGGATGTCGTGAGTTCGAACCTCATCGCCCGCTCCATTTTCTGCACGTGAATGAGGAGCGTGGGAAAAATCGAAAAGAAGGGGTTCGATTGTTTTTCATTTATCATTAATGTCTTATTTATGAAAGCATAGAGAAACATTACTCGCTAATATTAAGTTTGCTAGTAACTGCAATGAATCCGCCAGATGAGGAGTTCAGTTTTTCAGTTTTGTGATAGTTCGAAGGGGGCATAGACACTCAAACCTAGAGACTTTTCTCATGTCACAGGTGCCAAATTTGAAGTGATATACTGTGACACCAGTAAGAAAAACTACCTAAAAAGCTCAGGTAGTCTGTTATTGATGCCGATAGTAGTATAAAAGGAGCCTAATGGAATTGAACTAATGGCAAATATATTGATTGTTGACGATGAGGAAAGCATTCGCGTTCTTTTTCGAGAATTCCTTAGTAAGACAGACTATAGAGTTGCTGTAGCCGAGGATGCCAGCGTGGCAATGAGAATGCTGGAAGAGGAGAATTTTGATGTGGTGGTGACCGATATCATTTTGCCAAAAATCACTGGGATAGGTCTCCTCAAATCCATCAAAAAGGTCTCCCCAAATGTGCGGGTGATTTTAATGACGGGTGAACCGACTATTGAGATTGCGTTTTCAGCTATGCGCGCTGGTGCGTTTGATTTTCTGGTAAAACCAATCAATAAGGAGTCATTGCTCAGAGCGGTGGCGAATGCAACCAAGATGGAGGCTTTCGATGAAAAGCATCCGCTTTTGGGTGAAAAAGACATCCATTATCAAGAGAATCTGGAGCAAAAAATGGAGGAGCAGACCATGGCCTTGAGGAGGAGCGAAGAACTTCTTCGAGAGACAAGTCGGATGACAAAGACGGGAGGATGGGAACATGATCTGGTAACGGATGAAGTGAGTTGGACGGATGAAGTCTACCGCATCTTTGAACTTCCATTGACCGCCAAACCGCCAAGAAATAAATCCATTAACCTTATTCATCCCGAAGATCGTCAAAAGTCACAAGAAGCTATTCGGAGGGCAGTAGAGCATGGGGAATCTTTCGAGATGGAACTCCGTTCGATCACAGCCAAGGGGAAGCATTTGTGGACGAATACTATCTGTAAGCCTGTTGTTGTGGATGGG
>JANQKU010000005.1 GCA_028280955.1 Opitutaceae bacterium | reverse complement strand
AAGTAAAGGCTTGCGTGCCATCCATAGCCGATCGGCGAGTATCCTGAGCCCTACTTCGCTAAAGCTTCGAAAGGGCATCCTTCGACTTCGTAGTACTGCGGCGAAGGATGGTGCCCCCCGCCCAGACTCGAACGGGGATTAAAGGTTTGGTAGGCAGCAAATAATCAACTATTTAAAGACCTTGTAGAGCATGGCACTCTATTGGGCTCTACTTTTCTTGTTAATTTTCCTGTGAGGCAGATACTTGATTTACACATAACAACCATCATGTCGCACAAACTCTCCCTCATACTCATCATTTTCATAGCGGCCTTTGGCGCCTTACAAAGTCCCATAGAACTCATCGCAGCAGACGAAAGCGTTGAGGTTGGATTAGCTCAAGTACCAGAATCCAAAGACGAAGGCAGCGATAATAGTTTTTTCAAACTAGTGGAAACGATAGGTGCTGAAAACATACTAGCCGCCTGTAGTCTGTTCGTTGCGTTACTCGCCCTGATTTTTTCAATCTGGCAGGGCGCCGCTACCCGTAAACACAACAGGTTGTCACTAATGCCTCATTTGATCTTTAACTTCAGAATGAGCAATAGGGAAAAGTTCGTCGAAATAGAGCTAGTCAATAGTGGAACTGGGATAGCGTTCCTCGAGAAAGTAGAATATTCCCTGGACTCTCAGATCCTGGCAGTAGATGCGCCAAGAGATCTGTCATCAGAACTACCGAAATTCAAAGGAGCTGATTTCGGGATGCGAGTGCAGTTTAACAAAATCGATTCTGGATCATCGATACCAGCTGACAGCAAGAAACCCATACTAAGACTGAGTGAAAAAATTGATCCAATAGCTTTGAAAGAAGAAGTTAAAGAGCGACTGAACATTCGAATCAGCTTTAGCACTATCTATGAAAAGAAAGACAAAATCTACTTATTCGAAGATAAGGCCTCCTCATTCCACCGTAAGCAAAACAGTGGCGAACAGTGAAAGACTACCAAAACACCTCATGCCATCCGCCGGAATCATGCCGACGAGCCTTTTCAGATGGAAGAAGAAGATAGAATGTAACCCCCGGGCTCTATTTAGCCGTTTTATGTCCCATTATGGCAGTCTATGGTATTTTCGGTTATCTCCACTAAATTACCCCAAATCTCATATTTTATGGGGTTTTCAGCGGTTTTAGGTATGGTGCCCCCGGCGGGAATCGAACCCACATTAACGGTTTAGGAAACCGCGGTTCTATCCATTGAACTACGGGGACCCAGGATTGGGAAAATGAATGGGAGGCAATAGGCGCCCGTCAACGGCAAAGCGGTTTCCTGCAACGCAGTGGTCCATATTGGCCATGGAGTGCGAATACATGTGGGAACAATTCACGAATCAAGGAACGATCCTTCTCAGCACTCGCCTTTATTGGTCGTGCACATCGTCCTGACTATTGAATAAAGGGAGGATACCTACGCGATACATTAGTTTTGTATCATAAATACGGATGCGTATGGGCTGAATCCCCTAGTCGGTGAACCTCTAACGATAGGTGAGGAGCAAATCTCCCAAAGATCTACTTAGGGTGAATAGCTCATTTTTATAAATTTTACTTATTCTGTGTTGATTTTATATCATTTTTACTAATGTAGAGAGCTATGTAGTCGTTACTCAGCAAATCCCTCAAAATGACCCTATATAGACCCTCATCCAGAATATACATAATTGGAGTTAACCGAGAGTGTACTCCTAGCGACTCGACCTGCTCAGACTATCCATCGACCTGGTCGATGAGCCTAATTCACCACCTCTTTTCCTTCGCTCGGTTGTTGGTCAACCAAGCATTTTTCACCTCAAACTCAATAGCGATGCTTAAGAAAATTCTATCTTTCACCCTCTTTGTACCTTCATTAGTTTTTGCTCAAGTTTCAGACGATGGGACGCAGAAATTCATTGAATCTCGGGAAACGGCATCAGAACGAACAAAACGAATCAACGATCGTTTCGGAGATGCCGCATCGGCCGTCATCCTTATTGAAGATACAGAAGTTCAAAAAAAAGACCTCTCGCCCGAAGAAGTGCGGGCTAATTTGGATCTAGCCAAACGTGACCTCGAAAAGATAAGTGCGAGAGGAATCTCTCGAACCAAAAAGAGGCAATTAGCTGATTCGTGGAATCGATTGGTGCGTGCCGAAAAGGAACTTTTTGGAGACACGCCCAACGTCATCGCATGGCTTCGCGTAGCTCGTGATCTAAACCCGGATAACGAAGAAGTCATAAGAGCCCTACAATGGGCAGAGGAAAAAGAGGAAATTGCTAATCGGCGTATAAAAGAAGCCGAGCAGCTCCGCGCCATAAAGAATAATCGGTAAACAAAGAGGATACACCAAGATGAAAAAGAACATATTTCTATTAGTACTCAGTGTTGGATTAATTCTATCCGGACTCGCAAATTCTGGTTATTCTGCTGATGATCCTATATTAAAATCTGATCCGATTTTCGGCGATATTCCAGTTCCGGAACGACTGGATGCATCCAAAATTCCGGTTAAGATCCACGCGCAATTTAACTCCGGAGGTACGTCCAGAACTCTGGTCTTAGGTGTATACTACAAGGGTTCATTGATGGGCTCTTCATGGTCGAAATACGGAAACGGTACAGCGGTAACCACAACACCGGTGAGCAAGGACTTGAGGCTATCCTCGGACTACGTCCTTCGAGTTTCCGATGGAGGTTCACCCTCTTCGGGGATTGCTTCTTACACTGTAAAGATTACACCTCCACCTGGCTACACCGCTTGGATAGGCGCACCAGGAGCCTCTCCAACGATGGGACAACTGTACTCTGCTTCAAATACGCTCTCTAGTCCGGACGATCTGAACATTCGTATAACAAAACATCGCTGGGAGAGTAGCACTGCACCTCTGGGTACGGCCACTTCTTTTGACGAAAAATCGATTCACTGGGCAGTGAGCATGGGAACGCAATCCAACGGCAAGACCGCGGGTTGGCTGGCTATAGGAGAAGAGCAATTCTCGGATCTAACCTACGAAGCTGATGATCTACGCTTTCCGGACTCAACCCCCGAGGTGACCATCATAAAAATAGGCGGAAAACTCCGGCAGATTCTAGCCCCTCAAGGACTAGCGGATATAATTGATACTTCACCAACAGATGATACTTTTACCATCAATTTTTACTCATGGCAAGATGTTGGCTATATTTCCGGAGGTCTCTTTCCGTTAGTTTCTGGGGCTAAGAAACTCTATCAATACGTATTCACCAAACCAAGTTCGAACCAACTCCAAATTTCGAAAAAAGCCTACACAGTAGACACCGCATCTTTCGAAGAGTGGAAAACGCGTTTGGAGAAAAACGGTTCAGGTGATTGGACTCTCTACGATTGGACTTCAAGCTTTAGCGGAAGCTCTCTCTACTCAGAGCGGGTAGTAGTTTCGGACTATTCATCGAGTTACAGTGACGGGAAATGGCACTATTCGTACGACACTACAACCAAGCGTTACACAGGAGAAGTGTCTCACAGGGTAGAGA
>JANQKU010000267.1 GCA_028280955.1 Opitutaceae bacterium | reverse complement strand
TCTTCATTGGTTAAAGGTGAAAGTAGCGAAAAAGCATTCCGGAAGTTCCTCCATGATGGTCTTTTGCAAAGAACTGCTTATAAGCCTATAAAGGCATCTTTGGATCAATCTGTTCTAAAAGAGATATTGTCCTCCGATTCATATTCTCATGTGCCAGAACCTTCAAAAGACAGCCTGGAAGTTCGTTTTATGACGGATAATTCCGTAGACGATGGGCGGTTTGCCAATAATGGTTGGCTCCAAGAAGTCCCCGATCCAGTGACCAAGATTACTTGGGATAATGCGATTATGATCAGCCCTCGTCTAGCCAAGGAGCTGGATGTTGTGGCAAAAGATTCTGCGATTCAGGTTGCGCGTAAAAATCCCAATAAAATTGTGGATGGTCGTCAGTATTCCAGAGTGGCTGAAATTACGGTAAATGGACGAACTATTAGGGGTCCTTTGCATATTCAGCCCGGTTTAGCAAACTACACCATATTGTTACCTCTTGGTTACGGCAGGACTGTTGTGGGACGTGTGGGAGAGGATTCCGGGTTCAGCGCTTATGCCATTCGCGAAAGTGATCAGATGCATGTAGTGAATGGAGCTACTATTGCTCTGACCGAAGAGGTGTATCAATTAGCTAATACACAAGCTCATTGGTCGATGGAAGGTCGAGCCATTGTGCGAGAGGCCAATCTGGAAAACTATCGCAAACATCCTGATTTTGTGAAGAAGCTTGGGATGGAATCTCATTCGCCGCCCATTTACGGCAAAGATACTGATATGCCGAGGGAGCAGAAGATTGTGGAGACGCCTAAGGGCACCTCTCTCTATGAGCATCCGAATTTTGATGGAACGCATCAATGGGGGATGACAATCGATCTGAATACTTGTTCTGGTTGTAACGCTTGTGTTATTGCCTGCCAGAGCGAAAACAATATCCCAATTGTAGGTCGAGATCAGGTTCGCCGTGGGCGCGAGATGCATTGGATTCGCCTGGATCGTTATTATTCAAGTGGATTGGAAGATAAAACAGAAATACCGGAAGATCCTCAAGTATCCATTCAACCTGTGGCTTGTTCTCATTGCGAAACGGCTCCTTGTGAAACAGTATGCCCGGTAAATGCAACAGTCCACGATGATGAAGGACTGAACATAATGGCTTACAACCGTTGTATTGGAACGCGTTATTGTGCGAATAACTGTCCTTACAAGGTTCGTCGGTTCAATTTTTTTGATTTTCAGCAACGTCAGGAAGACAAGTATTACATGGGTCCATTGGCCCCTAAGGGAATGCCGGAGTTACTCCAGATGGCTCAGAATCCTGATGTTTCTATTCGCATGCGTGGTGTGATGGAGAAGTGCACTTATTGTACCCAGCGTATTGAGAGTGCGAAGATCGCTCAAAAGGTGAAGGCTGGCGGGTCGGACGATATCGTGGTTCCAGATGGAACGATCAAAACAGCTTGTCAGCAGGTATGTGCTTCGGATTCCATTGTGTTTGGCAATCTTCTCGATACCGAGAGCGAGGTTTCCCAGATGAAAGATCAAGATCGTGATTATAGCCTTCTTGGTTATCTGAATACACGACCTCGTACGACTTATCTAGCAAAGATACGCAATCCGAACCCAGCAATGCCCGACTACTTAGCCAATCCCTTAAGTCGAGTTGAATACTATGCAAAGAATTATCCCGGCGATGATCATGGACATGATTCTCATGAAACCGGACATGCCGAACCGTCACATGCAGTTGAGAATGGTTCTACAACAGGAGGGCACCACTGATGGCTGAGACGACAAAATCTCCTGCAATTCTTAAAGAAGTTGATCCAGTCGTTCTGCCACGTCCTGACTTGGTTGAAAACAATCGGAGTTTTTCATGGATAACGAATAAGATTTGCGGAATCATTGAAGAGAAAACACCGACTTGGTGGTGGGTTTGTTTTTGTGTCGCTGGTTTCCTCGCTTCCTTCACTGTGATAGGTATTGTCTATCTCGTTGCGGCGGGCGTAGGTGTATGGGGATTGGCAAATCCGATTAGCTGGGGATGGGCTATTGTGAACTTCGTTTTCTGGATTGGTATTGGCCATGCGGGGACGTTGATTTCGGCTATATTATGTCTCTTAAAGCAGAAATGGAGGACATCGATCAATCGTGCTGCTGAAGCGATGACGATTTTTGCGGTAGTTTGTGCAGGGATTTTTCCGGTTTTTCACGTAGGCCGTGTTTGGTTTGCTTGGTGGCTTTTTCCTTTGCCCAATGCAAATGCGATTTGGCCGAACTTTAGAAGTCCTCTGTTGTGGGACGTTTTTGCGGTCTCTACCTATGCCACTGTTTCTGTTTTATTTTGGTATGTTGGTTTGATTCCTGATTTGGCGACAGTCCGCGATCGAGCTAAAACGAAGATACGTAAGGTTCTTTATGGTATTTTTGCCATGGGGTGGCGTGGCTCTAATCGTCATTGGAGCAACTATGAAATGGCCTACCTGATTCTGGCAGGTTTATCCACGCCTCTGGTTCTTTCTGTCCATACAATCGTGTCTTTCGACTTTGCCGTAGCTCTGATTCCCGGATGGCATACAACTATCTTTCCTCCTTATTTTGTGGCAGGCGCTATTTTCTCGGGTTTTGGAATGGTGCTTACTTTGATGCTTCCTCTCCGTGCTATCTACAAGTTGGATGATTTGATCACTCAATATCATATTGATTGTATGGGGAAGATCGTTTTGGCGACGGGAAGTATTGTGGGTTATGCCTACGCGATGGAGTTCTTCATCGCATGGTATGGAGCTAATCCATTTGAAACTTTTGCCTTTGTGAATCGTGCCTTTGGCCCTTTTGCCTGGGCTTACTGGATTATGATTTTCTGTAATGTGGTTTCTCCACAGTTATTCTGGTTTAAGAAGATTCGTCACAATACAACTCTCGTTTGGGTGATATCAATTTTTGTAAACATCGGGATGTGGTTTGAACGCTTTGTTATTACCGTCACTTCACTCGCCCGGGATTTCCTTCCTTCAAGCTGGGGTTATTTTTCCCCGACAGTTGTCGACATTTTCACTTACGCAGGAACTTTCGGAGTCTTTTCTGTCCTCTTCCTGTTGTTCATTCGTTTCCTTCCGTTAATGGCTATGGCCGAAATCAAAGCAGTGAGTCCGGCTGCGGACCCTCATCACCATCATTAATCAACTTCCAATTTAAGAGATATCATGTCGAATAAAGTCTACGGGTTGCTTGCCAAATTTGACACTCCAGCTGCCATCATGAAAGCTGCGGAGAAGGTGCGTGACGCTGGCTACAAAAAGTGGGATGTTATCACGCCATTTCCCATTCATGGAATGGATGGCGCTATGGGATTACGCCGTTCACGTGTTCCCAGGTTTACCTTGGTTGCGGGTAGTGCAGGTTTTACCATTGGGATGTTGATGATTGCTTATATGAATAAATGGGACTACCCGCTGATTGTCGGTGGTAAACCTTTCTTCAGCCCTATGTTTGCCTTTCCGGTATCGTATGAGTTGACCATTTTATTGTCTGCTTTTGGTACGATCATCGGTATGTTCCTTTTGAACTGTTTGCCTATGCATTATCATCCTGTTTTGAAATATGATGATATTCATGAGGGAACCGACGATCAGTTCTTTCTGGTGATTGAGACAACGGATCCAGAGTTTAATGCGACTGAAACCAATAAACTCCTCGCAGAGGTAGGAAGTTTAGAAATCCGGGAGTTAGAGGAATAAGATGCGCTACGTTTATTTGGCCTTTGCATTTTTACTGGTAGCGACTGTTTCGATTCTTGGATTCAGAGGATCGAAATCGAGTAGACCACCGATCGAGATTTTTCCGGACATGGATCAACAGCCGAAATACATGCCCCAGGGAGAAAGTTCCTTTTTTCCCGATGGTCGAGTTGATCGACCTGTGCCCGCCAATACGGTAGCGCGTGGATTCTTTTCAGAGGATGATCATTTAGCTTTCGGCAAAGATGAAAACGGAGAGTTTGCTCGTGGCTTTCCCATGGATATTACCAAGGAATTGTTGGAAAGAGGCAGAGATCGATATGCGATTTTTTGCGCGGTTTGTCATGGGGCCTCTGGCGATGGAAATGGTATTACCAAACAATATGGGATGATTGCGACACCATCGTATATGAGAGATGATCTTTTGAATATGCCGGAAGGTGAGATTTTTGATACGATAACAAACGGCAAAAATACAATGGGACGTTATGGAGATAAGCTCACGGTTGAAGATCGATGGGCTATTGTCGCTTATTTCAAAGTCTTACAACGGGCACAACAGGGAACTCTTGGAGATGTCCCTGTTGATAAAAGATCGGAGCTTGGATTATGAGTGATTTATCTACAAAACCATCTATTTCCGGTGCAGAATCTACCCCTATAGGTAAGCCAACCATGGCTCTTGCCATCGGAGCCATTGCTTTGCTGATTACGGGCGTAGGCTTTATTTTGAATCCCCATAAGGTAGCATCCTCCTGGTTATTAGCGGCTTCCTATACAACAGCTATCGCCATTGGGATGTTGTTTATGGTAATGCTTCATCATATCTTTGATGCAGGTTGGTCGACGGTGATTCGTCGAACCCTGGAGCATTGTCTGGCTGTTTTCCCATGGTTGGCCTTGTTTTTTCTACCATTGATTTTGTTGTCATGGATTTATGAGCCAGCTTTGGTCTGGAAATGGATGGATCCTAATTATGATTTAGCCTCTATTGGTGGCCACGGAACAGTCGGAGAGGATATTCTCTATGTGAAGAAATCACCTTTGCTGAATTTTCCAACTTTTGTTATTATTTATCTGATCGTTTTCCTATCTTGGATATGGCTTTCAAGTCGTTTTCGAAAGGCTTCTTTTTCCCAGGATGGAGATGGTTCTGCTGCTCATACGATGACTTGTCGTAACACGGCTGCTGCGGGTATTCCTCTGGCCGCTTTAACGGCAACTTTAGCCGCCTGTGTATGGATCAAGAGTTTGGACTATCATTGGTTTTCAACCATGTATGGCGTCTGGTTCTTTTCCGGTGCAATGCGTGCTGCTTTGGCCATGACGGTTTTGGTTTGTCTTTACCTGGCAAAGCAGGGGGCCTTAAAAGGTCTTTTCCTGCGAAGTCACATGCTTCAGTTGGGCAACATCATGTTGGCCTTCACTGTTTTTTGGGCTTATATTTCTTTCTCGCAGTATTTTCTTATCTGGAATGCCAATATTCCGGAAGAGACTTTCTGGTATGTTTTGCGTGAGCATGGAAATTGGCGTTATGTTGGGTATACGCTCATTTTTGCGCATTTCTTTTTCCCGTTTTTCTTTTTCCTGGGCCATCGCAATAAAATTCTTCCAGGTCGGATGATTTTTATATGTATCTGGATTCTTCTTACGCAATTGCTCGATTTTTATTATAACATTCTTCCTTATAAAAAGGATGGCGGAGGAGACCCGCTGGAGTTTGGCATTTCTTTTTGGGATGTAACTGCTTTGGTCGGTATTATTGGGATTTGTGCCTGGGCGTTTATCAAAAGCTTTAATAAGACACGTCCGATTCCGATCCGTGATCCTCGAATCCTCGAATCCTTAAATTATCATGAGTAAGCTGAAATCGTCCCCTTCAGGTTTTAGTTGGTTCTTTTCAACTGTCCTTATTACTGCCGGTTTTCTTCTTTTTGGGTACATTGCCTACAAACAATATTCATCGACACGTCCGGAGGCTCTGCATCTGGGATCTAAAACACCTGTTGAACGGGCACAGATTTTTTCTGATGTTCGTGCTAATCAATTAAAACTTACTTCTGAATATGGTTGGGTTGATAAAGAGAAGGGGATTGTTCGTCTCCCCGTCGAACGAGCAATGGAGTTAACTCTGGAAGAGCTTCAATCCCGAAAAAATTGATTTTCACTTTTCACATATCTCATCATTTCGATCAACCAAGCGTGCACCTGTTATAAAATCTTTTTCCATGAGTTCGGTTTCAAAAACAAATGAATCTACTGATCTCCGTCGCAGAGCTGATACCTCTGCTCGGGCCGAGTTGAACAAAATTGATTGTTCTGCTCGTGGACCAGCTCTGATCTTCATTGCGGCAGGAGCTCTTTGGTTGATTGTGAGCACTTGTTTGACCTTTATCGCGTCTTTTAAGTTACATACTCCAGAGTTTCTCGGCCAAAGTGAAATCTTTACCTATGGAAGAATCTATCCGGCTGCGACCAATACATTCATTTATGGTTGGGGAATTAATATAGCGTTTGCGGTGGGTCTGTGGGTAATGGCTCGGCTTTCTCATGCTATCGTGCCCAGAAGTGGTTATGCATTGGTAGCGGCCCTTTTCTGGAACTTTGGAGTTCTTTTGGGAATGGTTGGTATTTTGAAAGGAGATTCTCTGGGTCTTGAGTGGTTGGAGTTTCCACCTTATGTGACACCGTTACTGTTTATCGCTTACCTGGTTATGGGTGTGGTGGGCATTAGTGTCTTTCGCTATCGCACCTCAAAACAGACATATGTTTCCCAGTGGCTCATTCTCACTGCTTTCTTCTGTTTTCCCTGGATCTATTCTGTCACTCAATTCACTCTGATTTGTGAGCCTGGTAGAGGAGTTATGCAGGCAATTGCCAACGCCTGGTTTGTCAATAGTCTGAACGGGCTGTGGTTTAT
>JANQKU010000262.1 GCA_028280955.1 Opitutaceae bacterium | reverse complement strand
GGGTGCTGGATGATAACGTGCACTTTATCCAAAAGCCGTTTATGATGAAGGAACTGGCGGCCAAGGTTAGGGAGGTATTGGAGAGTGAATGAAGTGCGTATCTCTGATAACTCCGACTGGTATACGCACAAAAGGTATATCTTTTGTTTGCTTTGGTCCTGGCGGAAGCGTAACGGGAGATAGCATTGAGCTGCCGGCTTTTGCCAAAGGTTCAAAGGATGCCGCTTTCTCTTAACCTTTGATCTGGGTATCTACACGGCCCATATCCGTCGTTCGGATGGTGTCCTGGGGATTGGTTTGCTTGAAATGTATTTCCCCGGACCCGGAGGAATAACTCCCTGATGTATGGGTTCTTTTGATACTCCAATGAATGGAAGGTGAGCCATTTTGTGCTGCTTTTTTTCGATTCACATCATCATTTATTGAGACTTTTCAGATAGTCTCTAAGGTGGAAAGACGGTTAAAAATGCCATATTTATGGGCAAAGAGTAATGCTCTAAATGAGTGGATGGTTGGCATTGAGTTTTGATGACAGCTCGATAAGCTTCAGCCTGTAAAATGAAATACTCGGGATAAGGAAATGAAAGCGGATCGAATATTTGAGACGGTTTTATATGCTTCAGATATAGAAGCAGTGAAATATTTCTATGAAGAGATTTTGCAGATGGAGCTCATCCGTCAATTTGAAGGATGGTTAGCTTTTCGCTGTGGCAGGGGTGTGTTATTGATTTTTGATCCTGAGATAAGCGCTGAGCAAAACCGCGATGTGCCCAGTCACGGAATGGAGGGGCAGGGGCATATTGCTTTCGCGGCAGGGGAAGCGGATCTCAAAAAATGGCGAAGGCGCTTTCTGGAGTATGGAATAGAGATTGAAATGGAGAAGGAATGGGAGAGTGGCGGTAGATCCATTTATGTGAGAGACCCTGCCGGTAATAGCGTTGAATTTGCGCCTTCAACACTTTGGGGCGGTGGTTGGGATTTCTAGGACTTACAGTGAGAGAGTTTTCAGTTCTTCCGGCAACCAGTGAATTCCTCCCGCCACAAGGCCTGCCATGATGAAAATGAAGAGAATCGTCGTTGCGATCGTTCCGATGCGTCTCTGGATGAAGGGAAAAAGAAAAAGCAGACTCCCGGTGATTCCTGTAAAATAGTAAACAATGGTAAGAGTTGTCTCTACTTTTATGATTTCGGTCAGAAAGCCACATACCCAAAAACTGATGGGAACAACAATGATGAGCAAAATCATTATAAGGGTCAGCCCTGACATGATGTCATCTTTTGTTTCGGTTTTCATTGTTGAGACAATTTCAATGGATTGAAGAGAAAAGGTGCAATGGGATTTTTCTTAAAGAAGATCCCAATTGTTCTTTTCATCGATCGGGGGATGTGATTAACCAGTAGGTTCACTAAATTTCAGTTGTATGTTTAATGCACAAATCCCGAAATTGGGAAAAACGTGGATCGAAAAGGAGGGTGTTGTCTGTGGCGCTCAACCGAATGAAATGGGACCGATCGGAGGTGGTGCCGGTTATCAAAATCAGATAGAACCGAGGAACCAGACGATCCGAACACTGGATGAATTAATTGATGGCTTAAGAGAAGCCCAATCGGGAGATACCCTTTATCTGGATGGAGGGGCAGAGATTGATTGCACAGAGCGGATCTATATTGAGCAGCTTGTTCTTGAGGTGCCGGGAGGTGTCACGGTGGCCAGCAATCGAGGCCAGGGAGCCAGCCAGGGAGCCTTGATTTTTTCTGATTGTTTGAGAACCAGGCCGCTGTTTCGGGCAATGGGGCCGAAGGTGCGTTTCTCAGGCTTGCGGATTGCCGGTCCGAATCCGAAACGTTGCCTGGAACACCATCGTCGTTCTTTTGGGGTAGAGCCACCCTGGAAAGGTGGGTTAGGGCGTGATTATTATTACAAATTTCCCGTTTCAGATGGGATTGAGACGTGCCATGCAAATCTCACCGTGGACAACTGTGAGTTAGGTGGCTGGAGCCATGCGGCGATTTACTTGAAAGAAGGAACCGGGCATCATATCCACCATAATTCTATCCATCATAACCAATACAATGGTTTGGGCTATGGGGTGAGCCATGACCGCGCCTTTTCTTTAATTGAGTATAATCTCTTTAACTTTAATCGTCATTCGATTGCGGGAACGGGAAATCCGGGGAGTGGCTACGAAGCTTGTCATAATGTGGAGCTGGGTGAATCCCTCAGTCACTGTTTTGATATGCATGGGGGAGCGGACAGGAAGGACGGCACGAATATTGCAGGCACCTGGATGAAGGTTCACCACAATTCATTCGGATCCCAGGAGACAGCTTTGGTTGTCCGTGGAGAACCGGATGAAGGCATAAGGGTAGAAAGCAATTGGTTCTATCATAGATCCGAAGAAGAAGCCATTCGCATTGGTGGATGGGACGATGCTGTGATCTCACTGGTCAAAGAAAAATTACAATCCAAGAATAACGCTTTTGGTTACCGAAGTGAACGAGGGTAGTTAGTAAAATACTCCATTCATCTGAATGGAGTATTCTGTTTTTAAATCGGTTGAATTGCCGATACTGATCGATTCGATCTTTAGGCTGCCGCTGCTCCAGCTCCAGCTGCTAACAATCCTACTAAAGCGCCTAGGATCATCATGGCCACACCAATCAAAATTTTAAAGAATGGGCCTTTTGTTTGATCCCAAAATTTGAAGATGTAGACGAGGATACCAAAGGGCACTAGAAGAGCAACCAAACCCCATCCGACAGATGTTTTAAAGGCTTGGATTAAGATGATGATCGTAAAAATGAGCGAAAAGATCGCTCCAACTACGTAGAGGAGGGTTCCGAGGAGTGCTAGGATAGCCATATATTTTTTTGGGGGTTAAGGTTGGGGTTTGGATTAAGAAAGCATTTTGTTAGCGGAATTTGCCTAATCTCCATGTATTTTAGCTTGATTACTTATCCTGGAGTCAAATTTTTTTGAAAATAATTCGATGGTGTCTGTTTTATCAGAGAGTGTCTTATTTCTCTACTGTCAGTGTTTTGAGCGGACTGTAAGCATCACCGTCAAAGACAAAAAAATAGCCCGAAGTTTCTCCATTAGCGGCCATGGCTTGCATTTCAGTTATATTGAGCCCTTTAGTGGTGAGAAAATCTTCAATAAGATGTGAAAGATGGTTCAGTTCGAAGGTATCCAGTTTTAGCTCATCTTTGAGCATAATGAGTAGAACACTGCCGTCTGCACTGCCTGCTATGCGTCCCTTTTTACCTTCTATTTCGATTATCCGAGTTGCATAGGAAAAGATAGAACAATCCTGTGTTAATAAATAGGGTTGTTTGCATCTGTTGCCAGTCGGACTTACGGCAGGTATCTCAGAATTGTTATACAAGACCGTGGCTGGAACGGTTATACAACCTGATGTGATGAGGGTCGTGGCAGCTAAAAGGACGAGGGTTCTCAAAGTCATTTTGATCGGTAGGTTAATTGCCAAGCATTAAGCCATCCTGAAATGAAAGCAGCTTGAAGTTTGCGCACTTCTTCGGAGAAATGAACATGGTCGTAGTAGATTTCTTTCCCCATGTTTTCGCAAAAAGAATATAAATCAATAGAGGGAACAGCATTTTTGTTCATTACATTATCCGCTATTTGATTGTAGTGCCTACAGTCTTTTGAAAACCGATGAAAATCGTTGATACGTTGATTGTGAATCTCTTCATAACAGGGGGTGGTACGTATCCAGATTAATTGTTTTTGGTGTGATTTGACTAGAGAGACGATTTTTTCGAGATTTTCCTGATAGGTTTTTTCCGTTATATTGATTTCACCGGTTTGTGGATCGCGTCTGATGTCATGTAAGCCAGCGTTTACTAGGATGAGTTTTGCGTCGATTTCACTATGATTGAATGCGCTTTCCAAGAATGAAAGAACGAGCTCAGAGCTTCCGCCATTCGCACCTATGGGATTATCCAAATTTTCCAATGCTTTTTCTTCTCCGCTCTTTCGAGAGTAGATGAATTCCGGTGATAAGAACTCTTTCAGGTAAGGGCCGTAGTGGATGGAGATACTGTCTCCTAAAATAAAGAGTTTAGTTGGCATCGCGTTTCTTTGATTAGCGAAATTCTGGTGCTGAGAGGAATGAGGCCAAGATAAAAATCATACTTGGAGACTGCCTGAAAAGACTAAATAAAGATGGCAGAAAGCATTTACTTCATTCAGCAAGACGCATTCGAACAGATTGGGCTGGGCAAAGAGCCCTTCTGTTCGAATGGAACGCAGCTGATGAAGATAAAGGCATCTGTCCCAAGGGGATGCGGCCGGTAGAAAAAAGTTCACTGTGTTGTCTCACTCCTTACGCACTTGCAGTGCGCTACGAAGTGAGCCGCCTTGTGCCGCTTCTTTCTCGGCACGCACCATCATTCCTTTAGTCTTTTCAGTCAGTCTCTTATTGATGGATCTTGAGTGTGAATAATAAATTGGCTAAACCCTCTTTTTTAAGTCATTTTGTATGAAGACATCTCTCGAACCTCAGATTTTTGGTCACCCTTGGGAACAACCTGAACTTACTTCGTTGAATCGTTTGCCGATGAGGGCGACGCTTTATCCTTACCCAAGAGCACTAGAAGCTCGAAAGGGGGAGTCTGTTAAAAGCCCTTGGTTTCGATCTTTAAACGGATCCTGGGATTTTAAACTTTATCCAAACCCCGAAGCGATTCCTGTTGGGATGATTGAGGGAAGAAATCAGAGAGCCAAATGGGAGACTATTCAGGTCCCGGGAAATTGGACCATGCAGGGGTATGACAAGCCTCATTACACTAACATTACGATGCCGTGGAAAAATAACCCTCCTTTTGTGCCGGATGAAAATCCAACTGGAGTTTACAGAACCACTTTTCAATTGCCGGTCGCTTGGAAGAAACGGCGAACGGTTATTCATATCGGTGGCGCAGAAAGTTGTTATTATCTTTATTTGAATGGACAGCAGGTCGGCATGGCCAAGGACTCACGCCTTCCTTCGGAGTTTGATTTAACACCATATCTTATTACAGGGAAAAATGAAATCGTCATCGTTTGTCTGCGATGGTCGGATGGTTCCTATGTGGAAGACCAGGATCATTGGTGGATGGCCGGAATTTACCGGGATGTGTTTCTGTATTCGACCGATCATGTTTTTATCGAGGATGTTACAGCATCGGCTGGTTTGGACCCTCGTTTTCGCGATGGATTGCTACGTATTCAAGCGAAAGTAAACTTTACCTCCGAGCCACATGAGGATTTGAAGCTTCGTTTTCAGTTATATGATGGCGCCCAGAAAGTTTTTCCAAATGCTCCGGAAGCTCGAGTCAGCCATTCTTATCGAGAGCAGACTCATCTAGTAAGCATTGAAGAGAAAGTAAAAACACCAAAACAGTGGTCTGCCGAGACACCAAATCTTTATACATTGGTCATTTCTTTGCTAGATGCTTCCGGTAAGGAAATTGAGAATACAGCTGTTCGAATTGGATTTCGAACAGTGGAAGTAAAAGAGAGAGAGCTTTTGATCAATGGGAAGCCGGTTTTGCTTAAGGGGGTTAATCGGCACGATCATCATCCGGAAAAGGGAAAGACGGTGGATCGTGACACCATGTTGAAGGATATCTTTTTGCTGAAGCAGTTTAATTTTAATGCGGTGCGGACAGCCCATTATCCCAATGATGCTCTTTGGTATGATCTCTGTGATGAGTATGGAATTTATGTCGTCGATGAAGCCAATATTGAATGTCATGACAATTATTCAACACTCTGCCGAAATCCGGCTTGGGAGAAGGCGTGGTTAGAGCGAGGCAAGCGGATGGTCATACGGGATAAGAACCATCCTTCAGTTATTGCCTGGTCTTTGGGTAATGAGTCTGGTTATGGAGAAAATCATGATCGGTTGGCCGATTGGATTCGCGCTTATGATCCAACTCGATTGGTCCAATATGAAGGTGTGGTCCGCTATAATTGGATGCAGGCGGAACTCCATCCGGATAAGCCCATTAGTCATCGTGCCACAGATGTCATTTGTCCAATGTATCCGGAAATTAAGGATACCATTAAATGGGCTAAGGAGAGTAAGGATCCACGTCCTTACATTCCCTGTGAATATTCTCATGCCATGGGTAATTCCAATGGTTGCTTGGCGGAGTATTGGGATGCGATCTACCGATATAAGGGATTGCAGGGAGGTTTTATCTGGGATTGGGTAGATCAGGGCTTAAGTAAGGTAGATAAGAGAGGAGTGTCCTATTGGGGATATGGAGGTGATTTCGAGGATGAGCCAAATGATGTCGATTTTTGCTGTAACGGTTTGATTTGGCCAGATCGCACGCCTCATCCAGCCATGTATGAATTTAAAAAACTGGTACAGCCACTGAAAATCAAAGTTCTCAATCTCAAGAAGAAAATAATTGAAGTCACCAATACTGATTTTTTCAGAAGTTCTGATTGGCTGGAGGGACGATGGAGAATAGAAGTGGAAGGTAAAATGCTGGCCAAGGGGGTGTTGCCGAAAAAAGTTTTGGCGCCTCAGAAGAGTGGGAAATGGACCTTGCCTTATACTATGCCTGAATTGGATCATAATGAAGAGGCTTTCTTGATGGTGTCTTTCCATACTGTTCAAAAAACTTCCTGGTGTGGTAAAGGATATGAAGTTTCTTGGGGACAATTCTTTCTAGGGAAGGGGAAAAATATTGTTTCTTTACAAAATAAGGATGAGGTAAAGGGAAGACGTTATACGAAACAGCTCCAATTGACGGCGGACGGAACAACAGTTGTCTTTGATCAGAAGAAAGGGCAACTTTCTCATCTCTCTTTTGAAAATAAGAAAATCATTACAGGAGGTCCTGCCTTTAATCTTTGGCGTGGTGTTTTGGATAATGATGGAGTGAAAGGGAAAGAAGAACAGTGGAGCTGTGATTGGAAACCGTTAGGGCGTTGGATGATGGCTGGCTTTGATCAGTTGAATGATAAGTTGATCTCCTTTGAAACCGGCGTCTCAAAGAATAATGGCCAGATCGTTAGAATTACGCACCGTTATACGGGCAAGAATGTGAAAAGAGGATTTACGCATCATGCGAGGTACGAGTTTTGTGGAGATGGAGAATTGAAAATCGAAAATCTCTATCAGGTGGATTATGGTTTGGAAGATTTACCTCGATTAGGTATCCGAATGACGATTGCACCTGGGTTTGAAAAACTGACTTGGTTTGGTCTTGGACCGCATGAAACCTATTGTGATCGAAAACGTGGCGCATACGTCTCAAGATTTTCGGGCACTGTTTCTGATCAATATGTTCCTTATATTTTGCCTCAGGAAAATGGAAACAAGGAGGAGGTGAGATGGTTTTCACTAATCAATGAGGATGGTCTTGGCATTAAAGTTTCTTCGGAAAAGAAATTTAGCTTTTCAGCCCAGCATTTCACTCCGGAACACTTGACCAAATGCTATCATACGAATGAAGTGGTGATGGATGCGGAAACCACAGTGCTACTGGACTATTTTCAAAGAGGTGTTGGCACAGCTGCCTGTGGACCGGATACACTGGATAAATATAAAATTGGTCCGGGTAAATATCGACACGCTTTTTCTCTCAAGGTGGGCAGTGGCCCTCAAATGTTAAGGCGCTGATTGTTGCACAGTTTTTTAGGCAAACGGTTTGGTTAAGGCTGTGTGAGATTTATGTTGTACGTTCTGAAAGACTCCCACTCGAGCCCATTTTTGCCATTCGAGGCTTTCTCGTTTTACAAGACGCTTAATGCTTCGTATGAGAGCCTGGTATTCCACAACATCTATTATGTAGAAAAGAACCCACGCTGCCGGAGCGAGTAAGAGTAGGTTTTTGTGAAAACGAGTTTTTGCATCTGTAAGAACTTGCAGAAAAATGACACTGGTAAGCAGTAGTATGACAAAAATGAGTGGGAAAAAGTCATTTGTAGAAAAGGTGTATGCGTAAAAAATCGTAAGCATGATTCCCTCAAAAAATAGAATAGCTTCTGCATAGATTGCGATGGGCAGTATAAAAAAACTTAGGTAAGGATTGTGTTTCTTTTGAGTGCTGAAAAAAAGACGTTTATGTTTATAAAACGTTAGCAGACGACCAAACTTCCAGCGTAATCTCTGATTACATAATCCCTGAATAGTGGAAGGTCCTTCTGTATAAACAACGGCATCAGCTGCATAGCAAGTGCGGTAGCCAAGACTGAGCATTCGTGTGGATATTTCAATGTCTTCGGTGATGATATCAGGATCAAATCCACCCATTTGGTCTAAGATTTCTCTGCGGTATGCGGCGGCGGCGCCACCAATAATATACACTGCGTTAAATAAAGAATCGGCCCGTTTGAAATAGAAACCATAGAGGTATTCAAGTTGTTGGATGAGACCTATGGTTTTTTTTCGATTCCCTATAATCACATTTCCTGCCACTGCGGCTACTTTGGGGCCAGTAAAGCGTTTTACCATGTTTTGAATGGTGGCCGGATCCATAACGGAATCAGCATCTATGGTGATGATTATTTCGCCAGTTGCCTTTTTTAAGGCCTGATTTAGGGCCCGCGCTTTTCCTCCATTTCTTAAAGCGATGTATTCAATGGAAGCTTTTGCGTGTTCGTTTTTCCGGTAATGGGCAATGAACTCAGTTATCATGTTGTGTGTTGAATCTGTGGACCCGTCATTGACAACAATGATCTCTAGTTTTGAGTAGTTGGTTTCCAAAACTGAGGTAATGGTTTTGGTTATGCCAATTTCTTCATTGTGAGCGGGTATGAGAACTGAGACGGAAGGAGTAAGATTAGTTTTTCCTTTTTTCATTCTATTGGATTCAATGATTGAATACAATGGAGCAAAAAATAACTGGAAGGCATACTTTATGATAATTGGAATAAATAGGATGAGAACGATTAAGCGCAAAAGTGAAAATTGATCTGTCGCTATATATTGCCTGGTGAAAGCAAAATAGAACATCAGTAGAGTTACGGCATAAAGAGAAAGAAGAAATGCTGTATGAGTAGCAGTTGTCCGGAAAGTTTGGCTCATTTTTTGATAACGTCGCATCGTGCCGGGTTATTCTTTTAACTCTTGGTTAACAGAGTTAAATTGAGTGAGTCGAGAGCTGCATCTCGCAGGAATCGTTTTCTGATCAAGCTTGGTTCAAGAGAATAGTACAGCTTCAACGATCGAACGGATCGTTGAAAATAGTCCGCGTTATATTGGTTATAACGTCAGAAAAGGAAGTGGTCTTAAATGATATTTAGAATGGATTAACCATTCCGGGGACCTGAGCCGTTCCCCAGACTTTGACTTCCTCGACAAAGGTATTGGCTGGAACGTCAATGGTATTGACCAAAGCCTGGGCAAAATCGGTAGAATCGGGAAGATCTGCCATCCAGCTGGAGTCGATTCCAGCGGCGTGGGCAAAACCGGTGCGGGCTGCTCCAGGAGTAAAAACAGTGGCTTTCCCTCCCCATGTTCCCATTTCCATGTGCAGGCATTTGGTGAAGCCGACCAATCCTGCCTTTGCTGCGGTATAAGTCCCCCATTCACCCCAGGAATGGTGCGCACAAGCAGATGAAACCGTAATAATGTGACCGGAGCCTTGTTTTTTCATTTGAGGGATAACTTCTCTGGCTCCTCGGATAGATGAAGTCAGGTTGGTTTCGATCACTTTCGTGATCGTTTCGTCATCCATTTCTTCGGTTTCAGCTATTTTGATACCGCCACCATGATTTAAAACGAGGACATCGATACGATCCCATTGGGCGACAATTTTTTCGACGAGTCTTTTCCAGTCAGCTGTCACATTGGCATCAGCAGCTACGGCCAGTAGATTATTACCTCCATTGAGTTCACTTTTTGCTTTAGCCAGGCGTTCAGTATTGCGGCCAGTGATGATGACGCGAGCTCCCATTTCAAGGAGAATATGAGCTGTGGCCAGGCCAAAACCACTGCTTCCTCCGGTGATGATAATGACTTTATTTTCAATATAATGCTGCATGATAAAATGTGGGTTAAGAGTCGTTTGTGATAAGATAGGATCGTAATTCCTGAATAAGAGGAAAATCCAGTTGAACATGTTGTTGCATAAGATCCTTCCTTAAGTGGTTTGAGTCAACTGAAGGAAGGTCAGTTTTTTCTGCTTTGGCTAAAGCAACGGCGGTTCCGGCAGCTTGACCAAGCTGCATCATAGTACGAGAGAGACGGGCTGAACTGGCTGCAATGGAAGAGAAGCCCGCTCCGCGACAGGCAATGAGCAAATTTTTAAATCCTTTGGGAATAAGGCAACGAAAGGGAATTCCGTAAGGTTCAGTTAAGTCCGGACAACCGCCATCCTCGCCATGACGGTCCAGGGCATGATCTGCGATGGTAATGATATCTGGATCCGTTTGGCGGCTTAACCCCTGGAGAATATCATTCTCGGTTAGCATGTGTTGACAGAGAGTCCGGTAGCTTTCTCGGATGCCTAAGAATGGAGCAACCCAGCTAATTTGGTAACCTTGGAATTCGGGAAAATTTGTTTGCATGAAGTACCAGTGACAACGGATACGACGTTGGCATTCGGCATAGGCTTTTTCATAGCCCAGCTGTATGGCTTCCGCACCTTCCATGGTGGGAAGCATATTGATATTGCGATCTCCATTTGGGTAGTGATTCACACAAGAGGCTGTCGGTTGTTCGGACCACCATGATTGAGCAGGAACATCTGCAGGCAACGGTTCTACAGCAGGGGTATCAGCTGGGGAAACCCGAAAAATAAGAGTCGTGGCATTAACTTTTTCATTGGGAATTGCGGGAGCGCTGGGTTCATTGAAACGACTTTTGGGATCGGTTCCTTTGAATTGTTGGCAACCTGCTTTTCGGCAAAGAATACCTGATCCGGTTCCGTCAATCCAGGCATCGCCTGTAATGATCATGCCATTTTCAAGAATGGCTGAAGAAATTCTATTGGAATCGGTTTTGACGGATTCGAGTCCGCATTCCAGGATGATGTCGCAGTTTTTCGTTTCGGCCAGTATGTCTGTTACCACTTGATGAAAAACGGCAGGTTCAAAGGGAACTCCATGCCAGTGTTCTCGCACCCAAGCTTCATCTGAAATACCTGTGATGTCGGGATCAAGATGTCGCCGTAAGGTATCGATGTAGTGGCGAGTCGGATCGATGATATTTTCACCTCCGGGGAAATTGACTTTATCCATTGCATGCGGCCAATAGAATTTATCCTGATGGCAGAAATGTCGACCCCAGGAATAAATGCCGACACTGTTTGGGATTTTCTTCATTTGAAGGTAAATTTCGAAAGGAATGCCTGTTCCTCCGACACCCATTTCCCAAACATTGACGCCACCGGTTACGGATGTTCCTCCCAGCATCTTTTGTTGATCGACGATGAGTGTTTTGACACCTTTTCGAGTTGCGGCAATGGCCGCCCCAACGCCACCGCTGCCACCTCCGACAATTACCAGATCGTACCGTTTTACATTTTCAGACATTTTTCAGAAGTTTTTACACTTTGGGGTTTTGAAATTTGCTCTTGCGAGGAACAACTGAAGCTGGTGTGAAAGAGTGGCTTTGTCCACAGAGGCAGAATGTTTTTAGAAAGAGAAAGTAAACAATGATTCGCAAGGCATTTATCATGCAGCTCAACTCGGGCCAAGAAGAGGAATATCAAAAACGTCATGAGCCTATTTGGCCAGAATTAGAAAGTATTCTAAAATCCCATGGAGTGCATTCCTATTCGATCTTTCTCGATTCTGATACGCATACGTTATTTGCCTATGTCGAATTTGCCAATGAGGCTGAGTGGGATGCTATTGCCAAGACGGATGTTTGTCAAAGATGGTGGAAGTATATGAGAGATATTATGCCGTCGAATCCGGATAACAGTCCTGTATCCAGGGAATTGAAACAGATGTTTCAGTTGGGATGAAGGTTTTGTTTAGAAAAGACTGATTTGTATGCGATCCAGGGATCGCCATCTAGAGTTTGATGCCACCCATCTTTATGACTGTCTCAAATTCTTTTTTGGTAACTGGCATGACAGAGAGTCGGGTGTGACGGATCAGAGCCATTTCGGAAAGTGATGGTGTCTCCTTTATCTCAGCCAATGAGACCGGTTTTTTGAGGGCTTTAACAGGTTTGACTTCCACGGCTGACCAGTCACCGGATGCGGCCGTTGGGTCGGGAAAATATTCACGGCTGACTTGGGCAACACCTACCACAGTTTTGGGGTCAACACTATGGTAGAAAAGCAGTTGGTCGCCCTTTTTCATAGCTCTCAGATTATTACGAGCCTGGTAATTGCGAACACCGTCCCAATTCGTTTTTTTATCTTTAACCAGATCATCCCACGAATAAGCTTCCGGTTCCTGTTTGACTAGCCAGTAGTTCATGCTTTTAATAGAGTTCAACTTAAGAGGCTATAGCTATGACGAATAAAGCTGACGAGGCAAAAAAAGCGAAGCGGGCGTTACGAATTCTCTATGTGTTGATTGCGGTTCTGACGATCTTGCCGCTGGTGCTGCTTTTTATTGTAAATAAGTAGATGGAAAAAGACACTTTTTAGTGTGCTAAGAAACGGCCTGCCTTGTGCTGCTTCTTTCTCGGCTCGCACCATCACTCATTTAGTGATTTTCAGACAGTCTCTAAGTTTTGTTGCTGTATTTCACTGCATTCATTTCAATTGTCATGCATTTTCTTTTACTGTGAACCCTACCTTTTCCGTTAGCCAGTTTACGACCTGGCATCAAACTTTTGAAGAAGATCTGGCTCTCTATGCTAAATTGGGCATTACTGGGATTGAAATATGTGAACGCAAGCTCTCCACTGATAGAGAGAAAGCCCATGAACAGTTAAAACAGGTTAAAGAACATGGTTTAACAGTCACCAGTGTTCAACCGCGTTGTCATGCTTTGTTCCCCGATAGCATGTCACCTCATCCAGAACCTCCGGAAGAACGATTTAAACGATATTGCCAGTCGATTGATTTATTTGCGACTGCTTTTCCGGAGCAGAATATTCCTTTTGTTGCGATTTCGGGGAATGCACCGAATTTTGATTTTCGTTTGGCGCATGCCACAGCTCGTCGGCTTTATCCGCAATTAGCCGATTATGCGGCGGATCATGGGGTGCGGATCATGTATGAACCGCTTAATCCCATCTTGATGAATGCGGATACTTTTATCTGTTCTCTGGATGGGGCTTTGGATCTGATAAAAGAGGTCAGTCGTCTCAATTTTGGTCTTATGCTGGATGTGTGGCATGTATGGCATGAACCGAGAATAGCGGAGAAAATCGAAACTCTTAAGGAATTGATTTTCGGGGTGCATATTTGTGATTGGCCCCAAAGGGGCCCCAGGCATGTGGGAGATCGTGTTTTACCAGGAGATGGAGTGATCGATCTTCCTCGTTTATATGGCGCGATTGATGCATCTGGTTATAAGGGGGCTTATTGTCTGGAAATTTTTTCAATCGATGAGTTACCGGACTCATTATGGCAGCAAGATCCCTCTGATGTGCTTCAGAGAGGAAGGGATGGGTTTATCCGAGGTTGGGAAACATATTTGGCTTGTTCATAAGAGGTCGTAAGGAGCTTCTATAAAAGGCCATTTTATTTATTTGTAAAAATGTCGATAAAAGGAGGGCCGATCACCGGTTTTGCCAAATCGGTGATGGTGTCCCTAATAATCGTTCCAAGCTCCTTTTAACTTTTCTTTCCGTTGCATAAGACAATTTTTATTCTCAGAATGCTCTTTGTGCTGGTTTGTGCCTTAGCAAGCTGGCTGATCTGTTATTCGATTAAAGAATGGGATGCTTATCAGGGGATGGCGATTGGCATAGGTTTGATGATTGGCGGGTTGGTCATTCTGGTTGATATGCTTTTGAAGGGGTTCTCTTTAAGGGGTTTATCGGCTCTCACTTTTGGATTGTTTGTCGGGTGGTTGGTGGCGTTTCTTATCTCGCAAAGCCCTTTGCTGGAAGAAGGTGATCCACAGACGATTTACTTGGTTCGCATGGGTTTATATGTAATCTGTTGTTATCTTGGAACTGTCATTGCTTTGAGAGGTAGAGATGAATTCAATCTGGTTATCCCTTATGTGAAATTTGTCCCTCAAGAAGTGGATGTTCCTGTAGTGGTAGTGGATACAAGCGCCTTAATTGATGGACGAATTGCGAGTATCTGCGAGTCTCAGTTTCTTGCCGGTACGTTGGTGATACCTCAATTTATCATTAATGAGTTGCACTGGATCGGTGATTCGACGGATCAGGCAAGGCGTAACAAGGGACGTAAGGGATTAGACACTTTAAATAGGCTTCGTCAGATAGGATCACTCGATATTCGTATCGAAGAAAGTGAACTGGAAAAAAATCAGAAATCAGAAGAAAAACTGATTTTTCTGGCTCGGTCTATGAAAGCCAAACTTTTGACAACTGATTATAATATGGCAAAGCTGGCTCAGTTTCACGGTCTTGTTTGGTTGAATCTCAATGATCTGAGCAAGGCGCTGCAACCGGAGCTCATCAGCGGAGATCGTTTAGAGGTTGAATTGGTCAAAGCGGGGCGTGAAGAAGGACAGGCTGTTGGCTACCTGACTGACGGCTCGATGGTAGTGGTGCAGGACGCTGAGCAGTACATCGGTTCGAAGGTTCGAGCCGACGTCAGTAGTGTTGTCCCTTCTTCAGGTGGTCGGATAGCCTTCAGCAAATTTCACTCAATGGTGGAAGCTGAATAAGGAAAGCTATCATTCATTACGTCTTCATCAGAAGAGTCCGGTTTGCAATCTCGCTAGAGACTCTTTCAAGGAAAGTAGTGAAGGGTTGAGAGCCT
>JANQKU010000224.1 GCA_028280955.1 Opitutaceae bacterium | reverse complement strand
GTCGAAATCATCTTCATCCATAAAGGATTCAAATGGATCTGTTTTCATTGTTATTCTTTAATCAGGTCGAGGTTGCTTTTGAGGCTGTATAAATCAACTCAATTTTGAATAACGGTATCTTACCTAATTTAGTTTAATTGGAAAAGTCATTTTTTTTGAAAAAATAACGGGCTCAAATTTGCGGATTTTTAGAGATGATTATCAGGGTTTTCCCGTAGAAGTAATATTCTAAGCTAGTTGGTTGTAATGATTCGTAGATTAACGTAGATTGCCTGAAAGGAATAGGTTATTGTGTTTGTCTCACCCAAGACCTGAAGACGCAAAGAGTTTTGATTAGCTAGTTGGTTAGTTTTTTATCCGCAGATTAGAAATACAATTTACGCAGATTTTATTAGGTTGATGTATTTGTCTCGCTCCAAGACGTAAAAGGGTTAATGTCTTTGGCTGTTTAATCTGTGGGAATCTGCGTAATCTGCGGATAACTACTTTTGCTTATGTTTATGCATCAGGCGACGGCGCCCTGGCAGGAGGAACCGGAGCCGGCGGTGCAGCCAAAACAATGATCGCCGAGAGTGATGTCTCTGCCTTCGAGAGCTGCAGGATCAATATCCCAGAGGAAAAGTGGTTTTGAATTCTTCCACTGCAGGTTGAGTTGTTGATTAAAGTCGCAGTCGTAGACTTCACCTTGCCAGCCAACGCTGAGGGTGTTACGGCACATGACACCTTTGGTGGCAGCGGGGTTGAAGGCATCGCGCAGGAGAGTCATGTATTCTTCTAATTGACCATTATTTTTCAGCCACGATTTGTAGCGGGCAATGGGCATATTGGTGATGGCAAAGAGGTGATTGAAATCGATATCAAAATGTTTTTTCAGTTCGCGTTTGTAGTCGGCTTCCAATTCGGCCTGATCGGGTGGCAGAAAAGCGCCATTGGGATTGTAAACGAGGTCGAGCGGTAGCTCAGGGTTAATACCGTAGCCAAGCTGATTGAGGTGTTGCAGAGCACGAATACTGGAATCGAAGACACCGTCGCCACGCTGTTCGTTGACATTCTCCGAAGAGTAGCAGGGCATGGAGGCGACGATGGTGATGTTGTAAGCGGCCAGGTGATTAGCCAGCCATTCATAGCCAGGTTCGTTCAGGATAGTCAGGTTGCAACGATCGATGATGGTTTCAACTTGAGGTAACTCTCGCAGGCTTCTGGTGAGATAGGCAAAGTCTGGGATCATTTCAGGAGCGCCACCGGTGAGATCAACGGTGTGAATATCAGTAGTGGCCAACCATTCGAGAATATGATCAATGGTTGCCCGCGTGATAATTTCTTTGCGCTTGGGTCCAGCATTCACATGGCAGTGGATACAGGTGAGATTACACAATTTACCGAGGTTGAGCTGAAGGACTTCTGTCTGGCCGCGACGGAGGGAAAGGCCGTGTGTTTGCAGGGTATGGATAAAAGATGTGTGATCGACCTTAAGGGAAGGTGATGAGATAGCGGTAGAGGCCAGGGGTTGAAACATGAAGATGGGAAATGAGAGATTGTATTAAATTAACAACTACTTCCACCATCGCAGCATTGGCTGGCGTCGGTGGTGACAGTATAGTCCTGGCCTTTGGTTTCTTTAGGATGTCGCCGACCGGTCCGGCTGCAATCAAAGGGTTTGGCTTGAGCCAGAGAGATTTTCTCCAGAGGTTCGATGAATTCAAAGGAATCGGTGTAAGGAGCTTTGTGGTAAAGTTGATAGGTTTTATCACAGACGGCGTAACGGACTCCACGCTGCATGCGGTGACCATCGTCATCCAGGACTTCTTTGAAGGGGCCTTTGTAGAGGACACTCTGCTTACGTTCGAAACAAGGGCCTTGCTTACCTTTAAAGGCTTGCAGGGTCATGGAACGGAATTCAATCCCTTGGACGGTACGCCAGGGTTTAGTATCGAACTTGAGCACTTCAATACCGTAAAAACCAGCTTCTTCAAAGGCTTGGAGGAAATTCTCTTCGGTCAGGGCACCGGAGATACACCCGCTCCAAAGTTCAGGATCGTTTTGCAATTCTTCCGGGACTTCTTCGTCAGCCACAATATCGGAAATGACCGCACGGCCACCGAGCTTGAGCACGCGGAATATTTCGCGAAAGAGCTGAGGCTTGGCCGCGGAATCGACGAGATTGAGGACGCAGTTGGAAACGACTACATCGACGGTGTCGGAGGCAACCAGGGGGCGTTTCATACGAAGTTCTTCAGCGAGTTCATCGGCTGCCAGAAAAGAAACCGCATCGGTGATAGGGCGTTTCTTCAGCTCAGCATCGAGAATTTCGAGATCGAGAGCGAGATCCTGAATACGGCCTTTGCGAAACTCCACATTGGCATGGCCGATGTTCTGCGCCACAATGGGGGCATTACGACGGGCTACTTCCAGCATGTCGTCGGTCATGTCTACTCCGATGACTTTTCCTTCAGGGCCGACAACCTGAGAGGCGATAAAACAGATTTTTCCCGTGCCGGAGCCCAGGTCGAGGACCGTTTCGCCCGGCTTGACATATTTAGAAGGATCTCCACAGCCATAATCTCGCTCAATCACTTCGGCAGGAATGGCTTTCAGGTATTGGGGATCATAATCAATAGGGCAGCAAAGGGCGACTTCGGGAGCCTTGGCAGCGTCGGCATAACGGTCTTTAACGGCGTGTTCGGTTTTCACGATGTGATTTATTACTGGGAGGGAATATGGGCTGGGTTTATTCCGTCATAACTCACTCCGATTACCGATCAGGGCAACTCTGCAATTGGAATTTTTTAATTTCTTTTTCTACGTCATCCTAAGATTAGAAAATCTTTTACGATAACTCTGTTGTTTTCTCAGGCACTTTTGATAGTCCACAGGTCACGCAGGTTTTGACGAATTAGTTGAAAGAATTCTAAGGAGGACTTTTTTTTCGAGGTGAAAAGTTTTTTATCCGCAGATTACGCAGATTTTCACAGATTAGACAACCTAACTAATCTCAGCTTATTTGTGGTTATTTTCTTGAGAAAATAAGACGTTTGTATTCGAGTGATGGAGTTCCAAAATTGATAAGGAGAGCACGTTGAAAGTGTGTTGCTTTCAAGTAATTGATAACTTGAGCTTCCTCCGCACTAGTCAGATGCTGGAGAGCTTTGAGTTCGACGATAATCTTATCGTAACAAATAAAGTCGGCTCGATAGGAAACATTGAGTGTTTCATTTTTATAAAATACCGGAAGTTCGACTTCGCGTTCAAACGGAATTTTCTGAAGTTGAAACTCATATTCAAGAGCAGCTTGATAAACAGGTTCTAAAAAACCATGTCCGAGTTCACCATGCACGATCATAGCTGCTCCGATAATCGTGAAGGTTTCCGAATCCGTGTTCCCCTTTACTGTCATGATCACTTAATCCTGTGATCCTAACTGTTGAGTAACAAGGTAAAACTCAAGGACTGTTTAATCTGTGAAAATCTGCGTAATCTGTGGATAAACTTTCTTTTTCTTTTTATCTTGGGCGAGTGTAGTCCATGCCGGCTTCGGGGACGTGGCATTGGAAGCATTGGCTGCGTTCCGGGTGTTTGGTGCGGAAGTCGACATCGCCTTTGGGGCCATGACAGGAGAGGCAGTTTTCCCGCATCATGATTTTATGCGGAACAGTGGGTGGAGCGTAGTCATGGGCACGTGAGCCTTTACCGGAGGTAACCAATCCAATGAAGCTGTTCTGTCTAAAGAGTTCGACTTTGTCGGCATCTTTTCCAGGGACATGGCATTGCAGGCATTGGCTGAAAACAGGGTGTGGTAATGGTGCGATGGCTTTGTGCTTTTTCGCTATATTGTTTTCCGGCGCATGGCACTCCAGGCAATAGTCGACTCTGGTCTGGTCATCGATAATATGGGAGACAGGGGGTGGCGCATATTGGTGGGCTCGTCCGTCGATGGCTATGGATGAGAGGGAGATATCCCGTGATTCTTTACCGAAGTCGCGTGGGGCCACTGACTCTGCGGGAGCGTTCTTTTTCTCTTTGGCAAGAGTCAAGATGACTGGTAACAAGAGAATGGTGACACAAAGTGTGAGGAATGATCTTTTTTTCATGATCAGACTTTCTCTATTTTAACAGCGCATTTTTTGTAATCAGGTTCTTTGGACAGAGGGCAATAGGCCTGAAGGGTTACTTCGTTGATCAGTTTGCTTTCGTCAAAGAAGGGAACGAAGACGAGTCCTTTTTGAGGAGAGCCCCGTCCGTTAATCCAGGCAGGTAGGTTGATGCTGCCGCGGCGGGAAGAAATTTTAACCATGTTGCCGGTGGAGATGTTCATCTCTGCAGCATCTTTGGCATTTACTTCCACGTAAGCATTGGGCATGCCGGCATTGAGTTGCTTGACTCTTCGCGTCATGGTTCCGGTATGCCAATGCTCGAGCACACGACCGGTGCAGAGCCAGAAGGGGTATTCTTTGTCGGGAATTTCCGGTGGCGCTTCGTAGGGCCTGGCCCAGACTCTGGCTTTGCCGTCCTTTTCCTTGCCCCAGTAGAAGTCCACTCCGGATCCTTCTTTGACAAAGGGGTCTTCACCCTCAACAAAACGGCGTTTGGTTTCCCGCCAGCGACCCTTGGCATCCTGGACGACGGGCCAGAGCATACCGCGGTTTTTAACCAGAACGTCGTAGGGCGCGACGTCTTTGTGCTTCATTTTGGTGAAGGGGCGGTATTCTTCGTAGAGGAGGCGGTCGACATTGACGTCCGGACTGTTGAAGACTTCCCATTTCCAGATTTCGATTTCCTGGCCGTTCTCATCTTTGAAGGTAAAGAGGAAATCACCGTCTCGATTGATCATACCTGGATGGCCCATTTCGTAGAGTTTGTGAGCGACAGCTAGCATTTGCCAAACATCGTCACGGGCTTCACCGGGTGGTTCGATCATTTTGAACCATTGCTGGGTACGACGTTCACTGTTTCCGAAGATGCCGTTTTTCTCCACCCAGAGAGCAGAGGGTAGGACGACGGTGGCCAGATCTGTGGTGATGGTGGGATAAACGTCTGAGACGACAAGGAAGCGGTTCTTTAGTTTATCGGTAATTTCATTGAGATTGGGAATGGTCTGAGCAGGATTGGTCACTTGTACCCAGACTCCGGATAGGGTGTTTTTATTGAGAGCTTCAAACATGGCCACAGTATGGTGACCGGGTTTGGGGTTTATTCGCCCTTTAGGTAATTTCCAGAAATCCTCTGTTTGCTGACGATGAACTTCGTTAGCGACAACGCGGCCACCGGGAAGAGCGTGCGCGAGGGTTCCCACTTCGCGGCAGGTGCCGCAGGCGCTGGGTTGACCGGTCAGAGAGAAAGCAGTTTTGCCGGGCGCTCCGAATTGGCCCGAGAGAAAGTGAACGTTGTAGACGAGGTTATTAATCCAGGTGCCGCGGGTATGCTGATTCATGCCCATGCACCAGAGGGAGAGAATTTTTTTCGATGGATCGGCGAAGCGGGAGGCGAGGAGTTTTAATTCTCTGGGAGAGATACCGGCGACTTCTTCAACGTATTCGGGGGTATAGGTTTCCAACCATTCTTTGTATTGCTCAAAGGTCATGGGGCTGCCGGCACCGTCTTTTCCAGCGCGGAAGTTGCAGTGATTGGCGACCCAGTTTTTGTCGTATTTTCCTTCCTGGATAAGGATGTTGCAGATGCCATTGGCAATGGCGAGGTCACCTTGAGGAGTGAACTCAAGATAGTGATCGGCTTCCTGGGTGGTGCGAGTGCGACGGGTGGCCAGATCGAAGATTTCAATTTTTTCACCTTTGGCTCTTCGGTCCACAATGCGGGACCAGAGAACAGGGTGCATTTCAGCCATGTTGTTTCCCCAGAGAACCAGGGTATCGCAGAGATCAAAGTCTTCATAACAACCGGAGGGTTCATCTACTCCATAGGTGGTCAGCATGCCGACGACGGCTGAGGCCATGCAGAGGCGAGCGTTGGGGTCCACGTTATTGTTGGAACAACCGCCTTTGAGAAATTTCATGGCGGTATAACCTTCGGCCACGGTCCATTGTCCGGAACCGTAAATGGCAAAGGTATCGTCGTTTTTCTTGACGAATTTTGCGATAGTTTCGATGGCTTCATCCCAGGAGACATCGGTGAGTTTCCCGTTTTTACGGACCTGAGGTTTCCGCAGGCGATCTTCTCCGTAAAGGATGTGGCTGGTGTGATAGCCTTTGGCACAGAGCAAGCCTTTGTTGACAGGGTTTTCCAGATCTCCCTGCACGGCAACAACACGGCCATCCTTGACGCCGACCATTACGCCACAACCAACACCGCAAAAGCGGCAGGGCGCTTTTTGCCAGATGAGTCCATCTTCTCCACGGGCGGCTCCCATGAGTGACTTGGGCATACTGCCGATGAGGACCGCTCCGGCAGCTGAGAGGGCGGCTTTTTTAATGAATTCACGACGGTCTACTTGCATGGCTTTTCCTTATACTGAGGTTGCGGCTTGGGTGACAGTGTCTTCAAAATTATGGTAGACGAGAGTGGCGCTTTCCACGGTTTCCCATTGTTCGAGGTCTTTGCCAAAGGCTTTGGCTTCTCGGTCGTCGATAGTTGCAGCCACCAGAGCGAAGCCTTTTTGATTGCGGATACCGACTTCGACGTCTTCACGTTGGTTAAGCTGGGCGATTAGATTATCCACGGTTCCTTTTTTGGGAATGACTATGTATCCGGATATGGGCATGGTTATTGTGAGGTTAAGTTTTCAGATGCTAATTTGTAAAATGAGTGGAAGAACAACTACAGCCACCACTGCAGCCACCTTTTTGAGGTGAAGTAGTGGTGACTGGCTGTCCATTGTCCGGGCAGTCTTCGGTGCCCAAAAGGTCGGCCATTTTGCAAATGGCGTTGTAATAGGAATTTTCGGTCATTCCCATGAGGAGAGCGCCGTAGATAGTGCAATGATGATCGGTGATGATGTCTCCGTAGTTGATAAGTGGAAGGACATATGAAACGGCCAGAGGAATCAGGTCCGGATGTTGACGCAGTTCCGGTCGAAGATAGATGGCGAAGGCATTCTCGATATCACGCGGATCCGGCTCGGGCTGGGCGAACTGGTTGGCAGCCATTTCGCCGAATTCAAAAATGAGACGGGTAGGTTTTCGGACGATATCAGGATCGGAGAGAAAACGTTCGATTTCCCGATGTGTCAGTGTCCCATATTTCGAACGGGCGTGTTGTGCTTTTTCATAGATATGCCCGAGCAGACTGTCTTCCCCTTCCTTGATCAGCTCTTCCGTTGACATTTGACGGAGCTGATCAAGGGGATCGGAGGTTTGGCCGTGGGGATAAACAGATTCCTTTCTATCCATGAGCGACGTTCCATTCGGATAGGGAGCCTTTGACTGCCTGCTCTCTCCGAATGTGCTTTGCTCAATGGATGAAATTTCTGCTGTCATTGTGATGGAGCTAGTTACTGTAGCGGTTCTTGAAGTCTTCTTGAGCCGCTTTGCGTTTCGCTTTTTCAGCATCGTCCATTTTGTTGAGATACCACTTGTGGTTATCATCATTGAGGGTTTGATCGATGAGATCGTTGAGCGCTTCAGCGGCGGCTTTCTTCTCCGGATCTTTTGAGTGAAGATGGTGTTCTGCCAGTTCACTTAATTCCGGGATGTACTCTGTGTAGAAATTTCGGGCAATTTCGTAGGTGCCATGCCAGTGGGTGTAGTCGGGGCCCATCATGGAAGCGCCATGGCGGGCGCGACGTCCTTCGTGATGCCAGATTTCAAACCAGATGAAGTCGATTTTATTACTGAACTTCGGTTTCCGTAAGAGAGGCGCAGCAGCTTTGTAAAGCGCGAGCCCGGGTTTGGCAAATTTGCCGTGATACAATTCGATAAGGCCATCGTATTGAACATAGAAATTATCGACGTAGTTTTGATTATGACAATTGAGGCAAACATTGATCATATTGGCCCGTCTTTCCTGCCAGGGGATGTCTTTGCCGGGGAGGCCGAGCTTGGCATCGGAAACTTCAGGGCGAATGGAGATGGCTGGACGGTTGTTCCAGGAGATGCGGAGACCAATGTCGTGGGTAACGGGCTGGTCTTTGGTGGCACTCATGTGACAAGTGGCGCAGGTAGGTGCGGCATCGTAATCTTCACCGACAACCCATTTGGCGCTATCCAGATTCATTTTATTGATGTTGGCATAGTAGGCGATGCCGTGCTTGGACTCGTTGAAGATTTCGATTTGAGGATGATCCGGTCCCATGTGACATTTTCCGCAAGTATCAGGGGTACGGGCCTGTGCGGAAGAAAAGGAGTGACGTGAATGACAGGCGGAGCAGGAGCCTTCGGAACCATCGGGATTTATGCGACCGATACCGGTATTTGGCCAGCTGGCCGGATCGAGAGAGCCGTCTTCAAGTACTTTCACATCGCTGCCGTGACACTGCCAGCATCCGGTGACGGCAGCAGCAGAATTTCCTTCGGGAAATGCCGGTGTGACAAATCCTCTATTTCCTTCAACGACTTCAGCCAGGATGTTGTCAAGCGAGCCCAGGATACGACCGCCTTTGGCATGATGAGAGTCATTGAATTCCTGGACTTCGTGTTCATGGCAACGAGCACAATCTCTAGGAGAAACGATGACAGAGATGTATTCGTCGTAGTGTTTAAAGGCATCTACATCGTCTTTATTGGCAGAGTGACACTCGAAACAGCCAACGTTGGCACGATAGTGTTTACTGGATCCCCATTGTTGATAAATGGAGCCGCTTTCTTTTTTATGGCACTCGATACAGGCCAGACTCTGTGGTGTCGGTTCCTTGGGCGTAAAGCCCATCAGAAGACTGCCACTACACCATGCGATGATGGTGATGATCGTTTTTAGGTGGGTTGATTTCATTGCTTTTCTCTCCGGTGATTCGATGTGTTGAATTGTTGAAAGGGTTTAAGGGAGTTGTTTCTAAGTGGAAGAAGAGGTTTTTTTGAGGTTTCCGTTCATGATGGGAATGGCCACGTGTAACATCCATGAGTAGACAAGTATGCCAAAAGACCAGATACCGAGGCAGACGAGGGTTTCATTAACAGAGGGAAGGTACTCGACAATTTCGCCGAGTGGAGAGGGAACAAATCCGGGGATGATGAGGCCCATGCCTTTTTCGATCCAGATGCCGACAAAACAAACGATACAGGCTGTATTCAGTCCTGAAATACGATGACTCCATGGAGTGAGGAGAATAGTGAGCCCAATGACATCAAGTGCGATGGCTGTCCAAATCCATGGAACGAGTCCGTTGTGCCCGTGTAAACCGAAATAGAGATAATTGGCAGCCGCCTGATGGACGGTGCCGGGGTAAAACTCAGCAAAGATTTCGCAGCCGAGAAGAAAAACGTTGATGATCATGGCAATGGTGATGACCCGACGAAGGGTGAAGATGGGCTCATCTCCGATCCAGTAATTGGTAAATTTGCGAATGACCTGGAAGGTGACGATCAACAGAGCGGGCCCTGCGGTGAAGGCAGAGGCGAGGAAGCGCGGCGCTACGATGGGATGGTTCCAATAAGGGCGTCCGGCCAGTCCGACGTAGAGAAAGGCAGTGACGGTGTGGATGCTGACAGCCCAGATAATCGCGACAAAGACAAAGGGAATGTAGAAAAGCCAGGTTGGTTTTTTTTCTCTATAATAGCAGTAAAGGAGATAGCCGCAGATGTGCATGTTGAGCAGCAGATATCCGTTTAGGACAATGACATCCCAGGCGAGAATGGAGCCGGGGAAGTTCAGTTTTCCCCAGGGTGGGAGCAGGTGGTGAAATCTTTCGGGATGACCGAGATCAACCATGACAAAGAGCAGGCACATGATAATCACAGCGATGGCCATGAGTTCTCCAAAGAGAACGACGCGGTGCATGTGGTGCATTTTATAAACGTAGGCCGGAATGACGAGCATGACAGCTGCGGCAGCGACGCCGACGAGGAAGGTGAAATTGGCAATATAGGCTCCCCAGGAAACCTGATTGGTCATGCCGGTAGTCTGCAGTCCGTCCACGAGTTGATGGCTGTAGGCATTGAGGCCGATGAGGGAGAGAATACTCAAAAAAGCCATCCAGGTATAAAATTGCCAACTTCCCTGGAAAGAGACCCGCCATACTTTATATAAAAAGATAAGGTAATTCTTCATGGCCTAATCGAAGTAATAGTAGAAGCGGGGTTGAGTGCCGACGTCTTCTTTGAGGACATAGACACGTTTGTTCTGGAGGATGTAATTAATCTCACTGTCGGGATCGAGAATGTTGCCAAAGACACGGGCACCTGTAGGGCAAACTTCCATACAGGCGGGGTACTTGCCGGCACGGGTACGCTGGAGGCAGAAGGTGCATATTTCGACAACACCTTTGGGGCGGGGCCGATTACTGAGGTAGCCTTGGTTCGGATTGATGGCTTCGTTGGGAATTTTTGGTTTTTCGTAATTGAAGCGGCGGGCATCATAGGGGCAGGCGGCCATGCAGTAGCGGCAGCCAATGCACCAGTTATAATCAATGACAATGATACCGTCGTCATCCTGCCAGGTGGCCTCTACCGGACAAGCCTTGGTGCAGGGAGATTCCCGGCACTGGTGGCATTGGACGGGCATGTAATACTTGTCTTTCTGGGGGACTTCTTTGGGATCGTAGTAATGATTGGAGGTTTCGAGATTGATAGATCCTTTGGCTAATTCCAGAACCCGGATATAGGACATATTGATATCATCCGGTGTGTCGCGATGCTGATTGTTTTCCGCCATACAGGCGTGAGCACATTTACGACAACCGACACAGCGCGAGAGATTAAGGGCATAGGCAAAACCGATTCCTTCAGCGGGCTTGAGGTCTCTGATACTGGGCAAGACGCCATACCGTTCCTTACATTCTTCTTCCAGTTTTCGCAGAATAGTCTGCATCCGTTTGGGAGAGAGTTCTTTGTAATGCTTTTGCAGAAGACCATCGAGGGTGATTTCTCCCCGTTCCAACTTGAGCAGTGGTTGAAGGGCGGCAACAAGACCGCTCATTCCGACGACAGAAGCGGCAGCTCCTTTGAGAAAGCTTCGCCGGTCCATGGGTTTGATGGCTTCTTCAACGGTCTTGGGTCTTTTAAGTTTCTCTGGGGTATCACTCATGGCATCAATGTCCTTGGCCGGAGGGGTTTCCCGTTGCACGTTTGGGGTAGGTGGGAGGTGAGAGGGGTTTTATGGGCTTAAAGGATGGGTGATGGGGGTCATGGCACTGGATACAGCCAAGCTTTGTCTGAGGTCCTTTGCTCAGGTCCCAATAGCCGTTGAGCCTCCCATGAACACCTGCTTCCCAGTCCCGGTTCTTGGTGCCGTGGCATTTGGCGCAGAGGGTGAGGATGTCGTTTGAAGGGATTTCAGAACCATCGTAGTCGACAAAGGCGTCCCGGTTTTCCTGGTGATGACAGTTGAAGCAGTAGCGATTATTGCCGTGTTGAAAATCGATGTCATCGTGCTCGACGAGTTTGAAGCCGCGCTCCCATTTCTTGTCGATCATGCGATGACACTCCATGCAATCATAGCTCCAACCGATTTTTTTTAGATCGAGGCCGACGGGCTCCCTTGGTGGCATTTTATCGAGATGCCTGTCATCAATGACAGGCAGGTTGGGAACCTCCGATGGAGGCATTACCTTTTCGTCTTCATTGGAGGCCAGGGATGTTCCCAGGACAGCTCCAAGAAAAAAAAGGAGAATAAGGCTTAGGGTTTTTGGATAATGACACCTCATGGACAGTGAGGGCGGGGTAGGTTTTTATGAAGAGCTTTGTTACATGCTAAATGACCGGACAGGAGTTTATTTCGGTCATGCCATCTGAAGAGGAAACTAATCTGTAGTGGATACAAAACTACAAATTTCCTGGAAGAAAAATATTATGGGTTACATCTTAGGAAAATAGATTGTGGGTTATTTTTTGAATTCGACTTGAAGCCAGAATTTTTGGTTGTCGGCGAACCCAGCAGATCCGCCTGAGTAGTGAGCGTATTTGGCGAGGATGCTCCAGTTTTTATCGATAGAGTGGGAGATGACAGCATCCCATTCTTCACCATAATCGAGCCCGCCTACGTCGGATTCGAAGGAATGATAAATAAGTTTTATGGAGGTGGTGCTGGGTAGTTTGAATCCCAGAGTGAGGGAAATGTCTTCGAGTCCTGCTCCGGGAGTGCCGAGAAAGGTATCTGCCCAGCCATTAAATTTATGCAAAGTAGCCAAAGGTGTTTTAAAGCCCTGGCCATTATCACTGCCTAAAAGTTCATAGGCAACGCCGAGATCAAAGGCATCCCAGATGGCCGTGATTGATCCTTGAATATAATCCGTTTGATAGTTGTTGGGGTTATTGGCATAATCGTCCTGGCGGGCGTATTCTGCCGTGTACTTCAGCTTGATGTCTTCGTTTAGTTTTTGGGCACTTTGTGCGCTTATACCAAAGGTTCTACTTGAATTGGCAGCCGCGTTATCAAGATCGAGGAGGTAGCCATAGGTTGTTACTTTTACTTGAGGGAGGCCGGAAAATTCGAGGTTGATCAAATGGGAGTCAGATGTGAACTCCTGTTGGGCCTGAGCAGGAGCGTCGTCTCCAAAAATTCTCTGAACGGTATCGATGTAGCTGTAAAAAAAGGTCCAGTCGTCTAGGGCATTGTTTTTAAAGG
>JANQKU010000215.1 GCA_028280955.1 Opitutaceae bacterium | reverse complement strand
TTATCCTCTAGATTTGAATACACTTTGTCGAGCGGAGGAGGATTTTGAAGAATGTCTCTACATTCATCTTGTTCGTCATCCTTTGGCAATGATGCGTTCGTTTGATGAAGCGCGCCTTGAACAGGTATTTTGTCGCTTCGAGCATCCATATGATCGCCTTGAGCTTGCGGAGCTCATTTGGACGATTTGCCAACAAAATATCATAGATTTTCTTAAATCTGTGCCCTCTCATCGTCAGTTGAGGATCCGATTTGAGGACCTAGTTCGATTTCCTCTCGAAACTGTTACATATGTATCCAGTTTTATAGGATTAAATATGGAGTCTTCTATGCTGGATCCTTATGAAAAAAATGGACACAGGATGACAGATGGTTTGTACCGTGATTCACGGATGCTTGGCGATGTCAAGTTTCACCATTACCATAAAATCGATTCTTCGGTGGTTGATCAGTGGAAGGAAACATTGAGCGAGGATGAACTAGGGGAGGAGGCACGGAAACTTACTTTGCAGTTAGGTTACGCTCTTGAAAAGAATGAAAGCCTGCAAGGCAGTGGTAATACTCTGAAGCACTCGGTCATCCGACCTTATTTGGCCAATAAGGCGCCTGCCTTGTTATCCTTTTCCCAAGAGCGTCTTTGGTTCCTTGCTCAATTGGAGCCAGATAGTTTCGCATATAACGTTTCAGGCGCAGTAAAAATGAGTGGATCTATAGATTTAGATGCGTTTGAAAGAGCGTTTCAATCGATTATTCATCGCCACGAATCCCTTAGAACTGTTTTCCCGAAAATCGATGGGCGACCTTGTTTGCTCGTATCTGACAAGATTGATTGGAAGTTGGACTATCTTGATCTTTCAGATAGTAAAGCGTGTGCTAGTGGAGATTTCGATGATAGTGATCAGCTTATTATCGAAGAATCGAAAACCCCCTTTGATCTGGCCCTTGGTCCTTTAATTCGCGCCAAACTTATGAAGGTTTCCGAGAACCTGCATTTTTTGGTGGTGAATATGCACCATATCGTATCCGATGGCTGGTCTTTGAATGTATTTGTGAGGGAGTTGAAAGCGAACTATAAGACCGTACTTAATGATGGATCGCTTGGGAAGACTGATTTGACGATACAGTATTCGGACTATGCGATGTGGCAGAGGACTCGCATCGAAGGTTTGGAACTGGAGAAGCATCTCGAATACTGGGAGAGTCAGTTAGCAGGAGATTTACCGATCACCCAATTATCCGTGGCTGGTCAACGACCTGCGCAACAGAGCTATGCAGGAGGAAGGCTTCTGATTGAAATCGATGAATTGCGTACGGAAGGGCTTAAAGCACTTGCTGCAGAAATAGGAGCCACACCTTTCCTTCTGTTGCTGTCTTCGTTTAATGTTCTATTATGTCGATATACAGGTTTAACGGATATTATCGTAGGAACGCCAGTAGCTAATCGGCATTTGAAGGAAGTTGAAGATCTTATTGGCTGCTTTGTCAATACGCTGCCACTTCGCACTAAAATTAATAAAGAACAACCCTTCCGGACGTTTGTGGATCATGTAAAGAGTGTCACTAAGGAAGCTTACGAGCACCAAGACATTCCCTTTGAGAAGATTGTTGAACGCGTGAATCCTCCTAGAAACTTGAATACTTCTCCTATCTTTCAAATCTTGCTTTCTTATCAAAATGCTCAACAGGAAAGTTTTTCTATACCTGGTTTGGAAATTGAAATGATTGATATTGATAATGGCACGAGCAAGTTCGATCTCAGTCTGGCCTTGCGTGAGGAGGGCAATATAGTTTCCGGATACTTTGAATACAGCTGTGATTTGTTCGATAGGACAACCATTACAGGCATTGCGGAGATATTATATTTATTGCTGGATTCTGTTTTGAATGATCCAGAAGCTATGATAGCAGATCTAATTAGTTCATTGAATCAACCAATGTCCAAAGATCCAGATCTGGATCAGATCACTAAGTCTATTTCATCCGAGAAGGAGATAAAATACTGGGTAAACCAATACAGAAAAGGAATTCCTGTATTGAATCTTCGAACCGATTATCCGCGTCCAAGTGTTCGCCAACCACATGGCGGTGCGGTTGAAGAACCTTTAGATAGTGATTTAGTGAAATCGTTGAAAGCTTTTTCCGAAAGAATAAGTGTTTCTCTCGATTTGATATTTTTCGGAAGCTATGCAGTGTTGCTTTCTCGCTACAGCGGACAGGAGGGTATTGTAATCGGTTATTCGATTCCTCGCGAGTATAGTAAAGAAGGGTATCAAACCTTTGGGGAAACCATAGATGCGCTTCCAGTTTATCTCCAGCCTGAATCTGAAGAATTCTTTGTCGAATATTTAGAAGAAGTTAAGGAGTTGTATATAGAGGCGTTTGAGAATCGACAGTGCTCCCTTGAACAATTGATAGCGCGATTAGATATCGAATGGGATATGAGCCGTGGGCCATTGTTTGATGTGATGTTTGAGTTCGAGGGTTTTGACGATATTTTGTTTCAACTGGAAGAGGATTCGAGAAAATCTAGCCATATAAAGGCTGAGTATGATTTAAAGCTTCAGGCCATAAAGGATCCAGAAAAGATAGTTTTGAGATTCGTATTTGCGAAAAGCCTCTTTCAAGCAGAATCGATCCATCGGTTTGTGATGCATTTCACAAAGTTGCTACAGGAGATCGTTCGCGATGACTCTTTGATAATTTCGGATATTGATATTCTGGATGTTCCGGAAAAACGCAAGTTGCTCCATGAGTTCAATCACACGGAAACGCTTATTTCAGATAGTCGATGTCTGCATGGTCTATTCGAAGATCAAGTGAGGAAGAATCCAAACGAGATCGCAGTCGTCTTTGAGAATGAAAAGATAACGTATTCTGAACTTAACGACAGAGCCAATGGATTGGCGTGGACATTGAAAGATGATTGCCATCTAGAGCGTGGTGAAATCGTGGGATTGTTGGTTCCTCGTTCAATCGAGATGGTGGTTGGAATCCTTGCGATTTTGAAAGCAGGCGGGGCTTATTTACCTATGGATCCTCTTTATCCTCTGCAGCGGGTTTGTTATACCCTTGAAGACAGCGCTGCTCGGATTCTCTTGCTGTTAGGTAGTTCTCCGAAGGAGCTTTCTTACGACGGAGATGTTGTGGATCTGCTGGAAGAGAGCTCCTACTCCTCAAAGACTGGAAATTTAGGGGTTTCTTGCTCTCTCTCTGATTTAGCATATGTGATATATACCTCAGGGTCGACAGGGATGCCTAAGGGAGTGATGGTAGAGCATAGGAGCGTGCTCAATACTTTACGTTACTTGGAGGCAGTGTATCCAATGGAAAAGGGAGATGCCTACCTGTTTAAGACGAGCTATACATTCGATGTGTCAGTAGCTGAAATATTCGGCTGGTTTCTGGGCAGGGGTAAACTAGTTGTTTTGGTTCCGGGGGGTGAAAGGGATCCGATTGCCATAACTGCTGCGATCGAGAAGCATGGGGTCACTCACGTGAATTTTGTTCCCTCAATGTTGGGAGTATTCCTCAAGGTTTTAGGTGACGATTTGATAAGGAAGCTTGTGAGCCTCAAGTATGTAATAGTGGCAGGCGAGGCGTTTCCTGCCAAATTGCATGAGCAATATCTAAAGCTTGGTCTCCCGGCAAAGTTAGAGAATATCTATGGTCCGACTGAAGCTTCTATTTATGCGACAAGTTGTAGTTTAGGTAGCAATTTGGGCCAAGGGCCGATTTTGATAGGGAAGCCAATAAGTAATACCCGAGCGTATATCCTGGATTCTGACAATAAGCTGGCTCCCATGGGAGTGGCGAGAGAGTTGAATTTGTCAGGAGATGGCTTATCTCGAGGTTATTTGAATGCCAGTGATTTAACAGGTGAAAAGTTCGTGGAGAATCCTCATGAACCGGGTGAACGGATGTATCGTACTGGGGATTTGGCGAGGTGGCTACCCGATGGAAGTATCGAGTATCTGGGTCGACTGGACGACCAAATTAAGATCCGAGGCTTCCGAATCGAACCTAAAGAAGTCGAAGCGGCAATTTCAAGAGTAGATGGCGTTCAGGGATGCGTGGTGCTTGCCATAGAGGTGAATGGAAGTAAAGAACTGGTGGCTTACTTTGTTGGCGACGATCAAACTGATATAGTCAGTTTGAGAAAGAGTCTGAAGGGGATGCTTCCCGTTTATATGATTCCTGCATACTTTATAAAATTAGAAAAGATGCCGCTTACAATGACCGGGAAGATTGATGCAAAAGCCCTTCCTCATCCGGTGCCATTCGAGTCTGATTCGGCGATTTCATCTTCTCCTAGCAAAACTAAAATAGAAGAGAAGATTGGTTCAGTTTGGCAAAGAAAGCGCATTGAAACAGGGGATTGGGGGTCGCAGTTGGAATTTTGGAGGGAAGCTTGGAAGGATGGCATTTCGGTTGTAGAAATTCCTACCGATTATCCGAGACTGGCTAAACAGAGTTCTGAGAGCGCTCGCGTTCCCTTTCACTTGGATAGCGTCCTGGTCGAGTCGATG
>JANQKU010000275.1 GCA_028280955.1 Opitutaceae bacterium | reverse complement strand
GTATGGACTCTGCAAAGATTGTCAGTCAACGCCCGCATCCGGCGATTGAACCGAAGGTTGAGTGCTTCGCAGGCATCGTGCTCTATGCCCCACACGACCGTGATTCCATGGCCGCCGAGAAGTTCGAAGGCTCGTCCGGCATGAGCCGGATTGGGATCCAGGCAACCAATCACCACGCGACGAATACCTCGACTCTTGATGATGCGCTCGCAGCAGGAACCGGTTCTGCCAGTTGTGGAACAGGGTTCCAGCGTAACAAACATCTCCGCTCCATGTTCCGGCAAACGGCCCAGGTTTTTCAGAGCGACCCGCTCTGCATGCGGCCCTCCATCATAGAGATGAAAGCCTTCAGCCACGATTTCGCCCGATTCCACGATGACAGCACCCACACGAGGATTTGGGCTAACAGCATCTTCGGAAACCATGGATGCGAGTATGATCGCTCGACGCATGAAGCGACGATCACTTTCGGATACGGTTGTCGAGCACATCAGACCAGGAAGGTAGAGTAGGAACGGGATCGAAGCCATGCCCGCCCCAAGGATTGCAACGCAAAATGCGTTTGGTCGCCAGCCATAGGCCTCGAATCGCGCCGTGGCAACGAACGGCCTCGATGGCATAGGCGGAACAATTTGGCTGGAACCGGCATCCACATCCGGGTCCACCCAGTGCATGGAGTATAGGCGAAAGCAGAAGCTGGTATGCGCGAACCAGTCCTATAATAGCTAGCTGGATCAGCTCCAATTTCATGCGTTCACCCCAGCTTGCTTGAGTTCGAAGCCGCCATCTTTGTCGCGCACCTCCCAACCTTGTTCGCGCAATGCTTCTCGAAGCAAATCCGCCTCCTCCCAGTTGCGGGCGCTGCGAGCCTTCTGACGTCGATGCGCCAAAGTCTTCACTTCAGGCGGTATGATTGTCTCTGCCGAATGCTTCTCTAACTTCAAAGGAAGCCCCAAGAGGTGAAGCACGCGCGCCAAATCTCTTCGAATTGGTTTCTGATCTCCATGGTCAAGCCCTTTCAGTCTTTGGAGAACACCGTTCAAGGCTCCCAAGGCTTTTGGTGTGTTGAGATCCTCGCAGAGTGCCTCGATTACGGGCGTGAAAAAGGAGGTTTCCATAGAGGCATAGTCAGAATTTTCCAGCACCTGTGTATCGATTCCCTCCATGAACCCGAGAATGCGCTTCAATGAGCTTTCTGCACCAGCAAGCGAGTCCCATGTAAAGTTGAGCGCTTGACGATAGTGGCCCGAAAGCAAGAGGTAGCGGAGTGCTTCAGGGGAAAAACCGCGTTCGACTACTTCATCGAGAACGTAAAGGTTGCCTAGCGACTTGCTCATCTTTTCGCCATTAACTCGAAGGTGTGCACTGTGAAACCAATGGCGCGCAAACGGTTTGCCGGTGGCGGCTTCACTCTGGGCGATTTCATTTTCGTGATGTGGGAAGATCAAATCAACACCACCGGAATGCAGATCAAAAGACTCACCGAGATAGCGCATGCTCATCGCACTGCATTCGATATGCCAGCCGGGGCGTCCGGAACCCCAGGGGCTCTCCCATTTGTTCGTACCATCCTCTGGTTTCCAGGCTTTCCAAAGGACAAAATCTTGCCAGGACTCCTTTCCGTATTCGTCGTTGTCATTTAAACGTTCGGAGGCATTTTGCCGAACACCCGAGAGATTTAGGCGGGAAAGCTTTCCGTAATCCGCAAAGGAACCGATGCGGTAATAGACACTTCCATTCCCGTCTGTATAGGCGTGCTCCTTTTCGATCAATTTTTGAATTAACGCAATTTGATCTTCGATATGCGCCACGGCAGAGGGCGTGTGGGCAGGAGGAAGAATGTTCAGTGCCGAGCAATCTTCCTCAAATTTTGTGCGCCACTTTTGCGTGAACTCATCGAGCTGCATTCCAACCTTTTGGGACTCGCGAATCGTCTTATCATCTACGTCCGTAATGTTGCGCACATGACAGGTTTCAATGCCCAGAAATTCGACAGTTCTACGGAAAATATCCTGAAGTACAAACGTGCGGAGATTGCCGATGTGAGCTGGCCCGTAGACCGTTGGTCCGCAACAATAAAACCTCAGCGTGTTTTGATCTAGTGGGCTGACTGGCTCGAGTTTTCGGGTCAGTGTATTATATAGAGCAAGTTGCATAGTTCAGCTAACATGCTTTCTTGTTAGAAACAGTGTCTGTTCTCATTGTCAGGCATTAGAGGGTGCGCGGAGTTTGCGACGAATGGTGGTGCAAGATCGGAGCGGATTTGGAAAGATCCATTACGTAACTGAATCTTGGCCCAATGTTGAACACTTCTCCATTGGCAGAGAAGTGCCAGTTGTAAATGCCGCTCAATATGGTAATCTTATTGTGCAGATTCTGGATCATAAAGGTTTTCTCCTGAAGCAAAACGCTGAGCCTTTCTCGAGTCCCCAGCTTTTCAAAATACTCACATAATTCTTCGGGGTTATTGTGAACCCAATCAGAAAATGCTGGAATCAATATAGCTTCGCGATCATATAATCCCAGAAGGTTTTCAACATCACCGTGGTTAACGGCTCGTAACCATTTTTCAAGTACATCTTGAAGTTTCTTAGTCATGGAAATAATGTGTTCATGCATTTTATTGACCTAGCAGGTGCCACAGCAAGCACCGCCAGATGATGCGTGTTGGATTCCAGATTTTTTGGGTATAAACATCCCTCCAATAATGATCCGCCGAATGGAGACCTCGGCTTCCGGATACGCATGCAAAGGTTCTGCGTGAATCGATTGATAAACCTCAAATCGTTCCGGCTGTTCATCCCCTTTCTGAAGCACCGTTTCATAAACGTAGACAGGCATCTCAATCCATCTCTGCTGCTAAAGGTGAGGCGTCTCAGTCACCCAGGCCGGAAGTGGATCTTTGAATGCGCTCCAAGAAGACTCACCTCCATCCATCTCCGCGTCGGTCAATAAACAGGAATCGAAGCAATTGTATAGAAATGCTTCGTCCATTTGACCCACATATCCGATCAGAACAATCTCCTGGCGGCGGTCGCCATAGGGCTCCTTCCAGTTAGACAGCACACTGGTGATTTCGTCTTCGTCATCCGGCCAATAATCACGGGGAACAGCCGCAAACCACTTGCCTGCCAGCTGCACGTCAGACTGGGCACCGGCTCTCGAACAAAGCCCAACGTAGGCCATGCGGGTCGCAAGCCAAAAGAATCCTTTTGAACGGATCACTCCCGGCCAGTCCTGTGCCATCCATTTTAGCAAACGTTCTGGATGGAAGGGACGCCGTGCCCGGTAAACGAAATGACTGATACCGTATTCTTCGGTCTCGGGAACTGGCTCGTTCTGAATAAGCTTTAGCCAGTCCGGCATCTGCTCAGCGGAATGGATATCAAAGCGTCCGGTATTGAGGATGGCTTTAGAGTCTATTTTTCCAAAGCTTGATTCAATGAGCTCGGCACGACTGTTGACCGCTTTAATCGCTGAGATGATTCGTGCTCTCTTAGTTTCATCGACTGCGTCAGTTTTGTTCAGCAGGATCACGTCAGCAAATTCGATCTGATCCACCAGTAAATCAACAATCGTGCGCTCATCATCCACCCCTACTTCCTGACCGCGATCCTTCAGCTTTTCCGGTGAGCCGAAGTCGCGTTCAAAATTCGCCGCGTCAACGACCGTCACCATGGTGTCGAGCCGGGCGATATCCTCCAGGCTGAAGCCAACCTCGTTGCGAAAGAAGAAGGTTTCCGCAACCGGCATGGGTTCGGAGACGCCCGTAGACTCGATCAGCAGATAGTCGAACCTGCCTTCATAGGACAGCCGTCCCACTTCTTCGAGCAGGTCATCACGTAGCGTGCAGCAGATACAGCCGTTGCTCATTTCGACGAGCTTCTCTTCCTTCCGACTCAATTCTGCGCCGCCCTCGGCAACAAGCCGGGCGTCGATATTGACTTCGCTCATGTCATTGACGATTACAGCAACCTTTAATCCCTCGCGGTTGTTGAGGATATGGTTGAGGACAGTAGTTTTTCCCGCTCCGAGAAAACCGGAAAGGACAGTTACGGGAAGTTTTCGATTAGTGTTTTGCATATCTAGGAAGTGAATTAATTGATAAAGAAAAGGAATGCACCAAGCCAAGCGATGCACAGGGAAAATACTGCGGCAATACATGCTTGTCGCCCGACCATTTTGAGCGCAAACGCAGGTCGCATTTCCTTCGCAACAGTCAATACGGTGACTAGACAGGGCAACAAGACCCCTGCGAGGTAAACCGCTGTTAGCACTTGAACCGGAGTATCAAGGGACACTTTAAGGGCACCCCAATCGCCATTGAGTAAGCCGATAGCAAGTCCATCCTTGCGCACCGATCCCAGCACAACGGCAAGAGCGGCTTCGGACGGAAGATTGAATACTGCCATTAACGGAGATAGCAAACGTGTCAACCAGGCAAGTGCGCCAGACCAATGCAGCAAACCGGCGAAGATACAAATCCCTACAAAAATGGGCAATGCCATCATCGCAAAATCCCGAAGACTTTGCACGGATTCCCGCAAGACCGCTTTCCAGTCAGGCACGCGTAGATTCCCAAGTGCTGGTAACAGCATCTTGTTTTGAGCTTGCCTGAGAACTCGTGGCGTTGTTAGGCGCAAATACAACAGGGTTGTTAAAGCCAATACCGCGAGATATACGGGGCTCAACCAAACGAAACCGACCGCAGCAAATACTGCCAATGTGGCCGGCAACTGATACGAGCACGCGGAACCAAAGGAGATGGCTGAGACGCACGCACCACGCGAACAACTGTTACACGAACGAGTCGCAACAACAGCCGGCACATTACAGCCAAATCCCATCACCACACGCACCAGGTCGCGACCGCCGAGTCCGAAAGGCTTTAGCCACGGATGTAGCCCATAAGAAAGTCGGTCAATCAGACCAGTGCTCTTATAAACCGAAATCAAGCCGGTGAATATCAAAATGGTCGGCAAGGCGTAGAGAAGAAGGAAGGGAAACATGGCGACCACTCCGTAGTCGCCTCCCAGTGTTGCCGCGAGTGGCGCGGGAAGTGCGTTGAGCCAGCCCAGCAACGGGTCAAGCAGCGCGCCGACTGAATCATAAAATCGGTCAGCTAGCGCGTTGGCCTGAGTGACGGCGACCCATGCCGGGCCGAATAGTAAAAATAAGCTTAATGGGGCAAAGCCCACGATTCTCTCCAGTGCCAACCCCCAAGATCGCCTCTGACCATGGGGAAACGCAGGTAAATTATCTAAATTGGAAGGTGTTAATGGTTTTGCCTGCATGACGGTCGTTCGCACATTTGCCAGTTCCGCGGCATCCGGAGAGCGGCTGTTTATAAGTTCAACAGGCACTCCAAGCTTCTCTTTCCAAGTAGTCAGTAGCCTTTGTTGGGATGCCGAATCGATTGATGCCAGACGGTCTCGGAATGTAAGGGCAATGGCTACTTTCCGCGACCCGAGCATCGGCAGCAGAGAAACCAGTTCCTTGCGTGCACGATAAGCCCGTAGCACAAGCAAAATAGATTCGGCGGAGCCTAGCGCATTCAGCGCGTCTCTTACAGTAGCCGCGTCGGATCCTGTAACGATTCCAGGTGTATCAACCCAATCCCAGGAATCGTCTTGGTAGCGTTCGCAGCGCAGCGTCGTCCCTGCCAATGCAGATGACTCGGCAAAACGCCCCGTTAATGCTGACAAAAGACTGCTTTTGCCCACGTTTTCCAATCCAAGAACCACTACCAATGGGCGCTTGACTGTTTCTGATGCGGTGCGAGTTTCTTCTGCTGCAGACGCTAAATTCACGACTTGGCCTCTAAAGGTTCCGGTTGGGATTCCACTGCACATTCGCAGTCTGTGCAGCACTCCAGATCATCAACCAAGAAGCCACGACGTCGGTCGTCTTCCAAATCGGGTTCTGGATAGCCAAGTCGCCGGGCAATCGAGCGCGCAATGACTCCAAAACGAGCTCGAAATTTGTAGATAAAGCAAAACTTTGACTCTCGCTGAACCAAAGAAGGTCCCGTATAGTAAAGTCCTAGATGAAGAGTGGATTCATCTTCTTCCGTGAACTGTGGCGTAGAGCCCTCCCATGCAAAGAGATCTTTAATCGGAGTCAGCGCAGACTGAAATCCAGTAGCTGCTATCGGACGGTGTTCCGAATCGAAAACTTCGCCATCTGCGGTTTCCACGATGTAGCGCCCAGAGAGGCGATCCACACTTACTACCGTAGCGTTTTCTTGAAGATTGAGACGTCCCGGATGGCTTTGCATGGCGCGCACCAGACGCTCGCGCGTATACGGACTGAGGATTTCACTGGGATCCGGATGATCAACATTCCAAGGCTTACCACTTGACAGTACTAAGACCTTTTTTCCCAGGTGAACCAAATGGCAAGCAGCATCAATCCCGCTCTCGTAGCCTCCGATAATCAAAACATCCTCCCCCTGATAATCCTTCCAAGTGCGAAAAACACTGGAGTGGGCGCAGTGCTCGGCTCCCCGAAAAGCGCCATGCTTCGGATGTGAAAACTCACCACCCGCCCAGATAACAACGTTGGCACGATGCCGCGCTTTGTCTGTCTCAACGGAGTAACCCTGGGATTCGGGCAAAACCTGCAAGACCCTTTCGTTTTCGCGCAGGTTCAGCCTGAAATGTAGGACTACGGCTTGCAGATAGTCCGCATACTCGTCCCCACTCATATGCTCTTTCTGAAAGAGATCCGCTGGACTGGTGTCCGGCGTAATCGCGTTCAAGTCGGTCTGAAAAAACGGATTCCCATGAAACGACGGCGTGATCAACCGCATCTGCTCAGGCCAGCTGCGAAACGATGCACCAACCGTATCCGCCTCTAAGACGAGCACATTCTCGACTCCCGCCCGCCGCAACGCGAGGGCGCAGCCCACTCCGGCTGGTCCGGCACCAACGATAATGACTGCAGAGGTCATTCATCTCATAATGAAAGTAACTTTCAATAGGTCAATGCGAAAACTGCCCGCAGGTTCGACTTCGACAGCACCATGCTCCAAATCGGCGGTATCGTTGACAGGCCTGGACAAAACCAGAGTATTCAACTTCGCTCAGGTTCGCAATTTCAAGCATCACGGGCAGCCATTCTTAAATGGCTGAAAACAACCACTCTAATTCAACGCCGAGAATCATAGAGCATTTCCGCACGATAAAGATTTCGTTGGGCTTCGGCATAATCTGGTTTGAGCCGCAACGCCTCTTTAAACTGCGCGGCAGCATCCGACAACTGCCCCAATTCGAGGAGCACTATCCCCAAATTATTGCGCCCTTCAGGAAAATTCGGTCTGACTCGTAGCACTCGAACTAGCTCGCGCGCTGCCGTCTGATAACGTTCCAGCCTCATCAATAACTGAGCGAAGCGATAACGAATTCTCGCATCTCTCGGATTAATACGCAAAGCAGTTTCGAAATACGGCAACGCTTCAGTGTAACGCTTCAACTTAAAAAGCAGTATTCCTATCTCACTGTGCACGACAGGATCATTTGGCTTCAGTGAGATCACCTGATCATAGTGTTCCATCGCTTCTTCCAGCCGTCCAATATGGGCCAGGGAACTGGCAAAACTATGCAGGACAGTCGGATTGTTGGGCACCAGTTCCTTCGCCCGTTCAAAATGCGCCAGCGAATCTTCGATTCGTCCCATACTGATGAGAACACACCCCAAACCATAATGTGCCATACCATAGTCTGGATCCAGTTCAATCGCTTGAGTGTAGTGTTTCGTCGCTTCCTCAAACCGTTCCATCCGTAAATATACATTACCGATATTATACACCGTAATAGCACTCTGCGGATCGAGACGTAGTGCCGCTTTAAACTCTCTTAGCGCGGCCTCTAACCGCCCTTCAGCGGAAAAACTCGACCCCAAATTCAGTCGAGCCCGAGGATTGTCCGGAGATTTTTCCACCGTATCTGACCAGATAGACGTAGTAGTGCGATAGTCCTGATTACGATATGCCGTCGCAATACCTGCTATCACTGCCAAAGCCACAGCATAGGGAATCACCCTTTTCCCCAAACGGGCATAAAAACCCAATACTACAAGCACTAACACCCCAGCCAAAGGTAAATACATTCGATGCTCTGCGATCGTCTGTGTCGTCAGCGGGATAAAACTCGAACTGGGTGCCAGAATCGAAAAAAAGGTGAAGGCAACAAAACCCAACACTGGCTTACGCACCAGAGCCACAAATGTGGCTACCACTAGAACCAATAGAAGAACCCCCTGCAGCCATACCTCCCCTAATCCAGTCACTACCTCAGAGCCATAGTCCAGCACCAACGGACTCGGCCATAGGGAAAGCTTCAAGTACATCACAATCGCCCGGCATTGTGTCAGTGCATAATCCCATGAGCTCATACCCAATCCAAAACCGACCATACCTGCACGACTTTCATTGACAATGACGAGATACGCTAACAACAGCCATGTGCTCATCAGACCACAGTAGAATCGCCAGCGTTGTTGCCACGCCACTTTAAAAGTCCCTGCCACAAACGTGCGGTCATAGAGTAAAGCGATTACCGGCACCGTCGCTATAAACTCCTTTGTCGCCATTCCGATCAAACACACTCCTACGCAAATAATCTGCCAACACCGCACCTTCTCTCCTTCTATGCTTCGGACGAAGGCATAGAGAGTAAGAAGATAAAAGAGCCCACCCAATGATTCCGACCGTTGAATTACACAGGTAACTGATTCAGTCTGTAAAGGATGCAAAGCCCATAAAAGTGCCACTGCAAAAGACAACGGGAGTGATGCTCCTGCAAATTTTTGACTCAACACTGGTCGCATCAACGTCCTCCGCACGAAACCCATCAAAACCAGTGCTACGAGCCCATGCACCATCATATTGAATACATGATAACCACGTACATCTAATCCACCGATGGCATAGTTCACTGCTAGTGATAAATTCACGATTGGACGCCCCCCTGCCCCAGTCGCGTGCATAGGTGGATTGAGCGCATCATTCAAAGGCCACAATTTGCGTATAGACTCGTTGTTTACAATACCTCTGAGGTCATCAAAAACAAAAGGTCCGGTGAGACTGTTGGCATAGGCCAATAAGACACCTAAGCAGATCATTAACGCCGCTATCTGTATCTGCCAACGAGGCAATTTGGAAGGTGGGACCTCCCTCGAAGGAGCATTCCTCGATGTCATAGCGGAAATTCGGAAGTCAGCCAGCGTGATCGGTAACAAACTTTGCGATTGCTGCCGTGTTTGACGCAGCCTGATATTAAGATCAGGGATTTGCTTTTCGCGAACATGCAACGAAAGAGAGCCAAAACCTCTAAAAAGTCAAAGACCACAACTTAAGCTAAAGGATATCTTGAAACCCCAACAAAAAGAAGAAATCTGCGATTTCATCGTTAATGCCTAGATACGAAGAGAAAATCTTTATTTTTACATTTCTTAAGATCAGCTATAAATGATAGTGAGGACCCCATCAGTCGGAATCCCATTTACCCCTTCTACGATTTTCACTGTACTCAACGATAAATTAGGTGGCTCTTGATCCCTTTGTCGTTGGTTCGATCCCGACCCAGACTGCCATTCAACTCGATGGACTTCTCTATTGAACTAATAACAAAACGATAGAGGCCAGAAAAAGAAAAACCAAAGCAGCTGCAGCACAAGCACGTAAACTCGAAACTCGAAAGGCAGCTAAGCGTGTCTCCAAGCCGACACCAGCCATCGCAATCACTAATAAAAATGTTGCCGTTTTTGATAAGACAGTGGGCAGAGACATGGAAAAAACCGTTGATGAAATAACATTCGATTGATCCCAAGAGAGATCGATATCTGGAAGAAATCCAACAGTTCGAAGCAAAGCCATTCCGACAAAACCCAAAACGAAGAGCGGGATATGGCGCCACCATGGTTTTGAAACGCCTATTTCTCGGCCACTACCCCATTTCCCCCATACTAAACTTACACCAACAATAACCGGTGCCAGTAGACAGACCCGAGCCAATTTCACTACCGTAGCAACTTCTCCCGCTTCGGGACCATAGGCAAAACCGGCAGCAACAACTTGAGGTGTTTGGTGAATGACCAGCCCAACCCAAAGGCCAAATGCCCGAGCATCCATTCCCAAGAATACACCGACAATAGGAAGTAAAAACATGGCAACGAGTCCGATTAAAGTCACTGTCGCAACGCTGACAGCCACTTCTGCCTGCTTTGCCTTAATGACCGGAGCAACCGCTACAATAGCGCTTCCACCACAAATCGCAGTGCCAATTCCCAGCAGTAATGCTTCTATCGAGGTAAATTTCCACCATCGAGCCAGCACTAAGAAAAAAACCAAAGTCAGCCCAACCACCAAACAACCCAAAACAAGGCTCCGACTCCCCACAGCCAATAATTCAAAAAAATCCAACCGTGCTCCCAGTAAAACCACACTAAAGGGTAATAATTTACGAGACACGAAAGTGATTCCTTCCTTATAAGTTCGTCCTAAAGACAATCCATTCCCCAACAACATGCCCATGACTGCCGCAATGAGGATGGCATCGAGCGGATGAGCTCCGGCTGCATTCGTAAACGGCCATATCGGAGCCTTACTGAGCCACGATGCCATCGTGGCCAATCCCATCGCAATTCCCAACCCTGGCCATATACTACTGGATGCGGTTTCGATTTGGGCACTTTGCTTTACAGTATCGACCCCTTCAAACGAATCGAGATATTCAGCCCATGAAAGATCAGTCGTAGAGTATCCCCCATTCTGCTTCTGGCTCTGTGCTTTCATAAGACCCAATTAGACATCCGCTTTAAAATCAGTTTGGAAAATGTGAATCAGGCTATCCATTGACGCTAGAGAAATGACCTCATTTTGATGCGTTCCACTGACGATGCAAACATAAATTGTATCTATAGTGTTTATATTTTATTTATATCTTAGATAAAGAATATAACCTCATTCTTCCCTCGCCATATAGTCTTAATTCGTGTATCGAAGCTTACAGTCTTGTTGACAGATAATGAGCGACTTTCGACTGATATTCCCCTTACAGACAAGAAAGCATTGGACAAACAACAACCGACAACCATAAAACAAAGAGGTAGGCTATGTTCTCGGTTTTGCGAAACCGACGTTCCTGTCTATTCATCTCAGCTCGATAAACGCCTTATTTTTATGCATTCATAACTACCAAGGTACCACAAAACCGCTTGGAACTCTCACCAAATACCATGCGGTCTTATCACTCATGTCTCCCCACAATCCCGCGAAAAAGCTCATTGTTCTCTCGAAAAAAAGCGATCCACGCTATCTAGAAATTGCGAACCGTCTCAGAGAACTCCTAATGGACGGGCATTTTCGTCCTGGCCAACGATTTCTCTCAATCCGTCAACTGATAAAGGAAACCAAACGCAGCCTGCCAACCGTACGATCTGCTCTTGAACTATTGGTCGAAGAAGGCCTCCTTGAAGCACGTCTGGGAAGCGGGTTTTATGTCACCAACAAAGTAGACGAGCGTAGAGAACAGTCAATCCTGCGGTTACTGGTTGTCATCCCTTCATACGCTTCTCCCCGTGAACCCTGGTTTACTGGCCGGATAGTGGCGGGAATGCTCAAAGCCGCCGGAGAGAAAAACGTCGTTATTTCTTTTTATCAAAGAAAAGTCATCTTCCCCGCTGATGAAGAAGATACAACTGCTGCGGATAGTGAAACCATCGCTGCCCGCAACCTTGAACACATCTTAGCTTTTAGGCCAGATGGAGTCGCCTGGTTACATGGTATTTCAACCGAACTTCCCCAGTTGAATCGGCTACTTGAACGGAAAATACCGATCGTATCCACCATTCGACATCTTGCCGACAACAAGATACCCATTATCCGCGAAGACGATTTTGTTTTCGCCTCTCTCGTCCTCACTCAGTTTCAAGCACGAGGCCACCGACGTATCGGATTGATCATTCGTCCTCTAAATGACGACTATTTTGATTCCAAAATTCGCGCGCTCAAGGCAATAGGTCAATCATTGGGCATATCAGTAAAAGAAGAAGACCATTTTGTGGTAAAAGGCGTTCCTCTCAGCTTGGACAGAAGTGAAAAACCCCAACACTTAAAAGAAACAGCTGACGAGCTTGAATCTTTCATCATGGAAAGACCTGAAATGACTGGGCTCTTTATCCTGGCATCGTCGGGTATCCACCCAATGATCGAAGTATTGAAAAAGTCATCACATAAAACAGTTCAATCCCTCTCAATTGTTCACAACATCCTCGATGGCGTCAAAATCCCTCCTCTGCCCAACGGTCAAAGCCTAGCCACCGTTGCGCCTCCACTGGAAGATATCGGAGCTCAAATTGTTCATGCTCTAACCAATGTGGCAAAGCGAGAACCCATGCCACCAACAGCTCGTCTGGTGCCTACCTTTCAGCCAGGAGATTCCCTGCGATCGGTAGATGAAGATCATTAGTATCCTCTCTAAAAAACGAACTGCTAATAATAGGCTGCCGAACCATCCATCGATTTGTGATTAGCCCGGGCAAAAGATTGGGCAGGATAACGCCTCGCAGCTTCTTCGTCAAATTCGAGACCCCAACCCGGTCCATCCGGAATGAGCAAACGGCCATTCTCAATCTTGAGTGATCCAGAAAAGAGTTCATGGGCTACGGGATGATCCAAGCGAATATTGCATTCCAACATACCAAAATTTGTCGTGGCAGCAGCCACATGAGCTCCGATGACCAAGGATAAAAAACTGCCGGCATGGTGGGGCCACACAGTTATATGATGAAGCTCAGCCCAAGCTGCCATTTTCAAAACCTCAGCAAACCCACCGCATGCTGTAATTTCAGGTTGGAAATAATCAACCGCCTCTTTTTCCACCATCTCCCGAGCACGTTCACGACTGATACAACGCTCACCTGCAGCAATGGGAATACGTGAAGCATTCCTCACCTGTACTAAAGAATCGATGTTATCGCTCAAAGCAGGCTCCTCCAAAAACAGAAGATGGTAGGGTTCCAAATCACGTAAAAGATCAATGACCAAGGCGGGAGATAACTGCCGTCCATGATAATCTAAAGCAATTCCTATCTCTTCTCCTGCAGTGCTCCTTACGAGATCCACCCTCTTCAGAAAAGCAGAACGCCATTCTTGAATGGAACCTCCCACTTTAGGATGTGGGTTAAATTTTAAAGACTGAAATCCATCAGCCAAAGCTCGATCAACTCCTTGAGTTAAATTGTCCGCGCCATTGAGATAGACACCACTTGCGTATAGCTCAACCCAATCACGCGTGTTGCCTCCTAACAAGCGATGCACAGGAAGATGACAACGTTTTCCGGCCAAATCCCAAAGTGCTAATTCGATCCCACTGAGAATAGCCATTCCATCCACTCCAAGTGGATAACGAGCTCCTCGATATACCTGAGCCCACAAGTGGAGAATACGACTGGAATCTTGTCCGATTAAAACCTGCGCCATTTCTCCAATCAAAGCGATTGACGTCTCCGTTCGCCCCGTAGGGAAAACCTCTCCATACCCAACAAGCCCTTCACTCGTGCTTATTTTAATAAATATCCAATTAGGACCAAATCCAGTGGCAGAACGAGGATTTGGTCCCGAGCTGACAACTATTGGAACAATATCGAGAATTTTCATTTAATTACCAATCGGTTCACTGAGATGCCCAAAAATTCTGCGAAGTTTTTTGAGTTTTCCCGAAGGGATCGGAGAACTTTCCAAAGCATCAATATTGGCCTGAAGATGCAAGAGGTTAGTCGTGCCAGTCATGACAGTGGAAACCGCAGGATGGCTGGCTGAAAACCGATAGGCCACGCGAGTAAGAGCATCCTTCTCGTTCTCCAGCAACCATTCCAAAGGATTTGTTTCCGGAATCTCACTGCTGGAGATTAGCCTCTGTTCTTTTAAATCCTTTATGATTTCTTCCAAACGAGAAGGCTGCGAAAATGCCTTGCGAACAGCATAAATAATCATCGTCCCTACCTCTTGCTTCAAGCAACGCTCAAAAACGTCTGCCTCCGCGGAATGATTGAGTAATCCGTAAGCGACCATGACAACATCCACGAGATCATCCGCTAAGATTCTCGAAAGCCATCGGTGTCCACCGTCGGAAGATGAACTTTCACTCGCACCAATGAATCGAACTTTACCTTCTTCCCGAAGCATGTGAGCCTCAGCCACAAGCTCTTCTGTTACCTGTTCATACCATCCGCCCTCCAATGTGCCAGCCAGCAAGAGAATATCTAAATAATCCATTCTCAAACGTCGCAGACTCTCCTCAACAGAGTTTCTAAATTCACCGCGAGGGGAAATGCCACTTCGGTCTTTATTAACGACTCTGACCTTGGTTGATACGATATATTCTTCGCGTGGCATACTCCACAAACATCTCCCTAATAACTCTTCACTACGACCACCTCCATAACCAGGAGCCGTATCAAAGGTATTAATACCCATATCGAATGCTGCCTTGACCAATGCATCAATTTCTTGGTCCGTCCGGGACACGCCACGCATTCCAAAAATATTGGGGCCTCCAGTTCCCAGCGCCATTGCCGAGACTCTAAGACCAGTTCTACCCAAAGTTTTATATTGCATAGTGAAAATGGACTTTAGGGGCACGGCTCATCCAGAGCTGTGCCCCTATCCGAATACACCGAAATATCAAAGCAATCCGATTTTTTTGCAAGTTGCTTTGAGCTCTTCAGTTTGTTCCGGATCACAAGCAAAAAAAGGTAATCTCATCGGTCCTGAAGGCAGCCCCACTGCCCCCATCAAGGTTTTGACTGCGCCATTGTAGGTGCCGGTCGCCACGCAAGCCTTGAGATAAGGAAGATCCTTCTCATTAACGATCTCCAAGGCCTTTTCTCGATTTCCCTGTTCTAATGCCTGATAAAATTCGATCTCTACCTTCGGCCAAATATTACCGAGACCCGTCAAGAAACAAGGGCCTCCAAATTCATGAGCATAGAGGTAGTAATTCATCCCATTGGAACCCATAACAGCGACCTTATCCTTGAGCAGTTTACAGACAGTCCGGTAAAAATGAAAATTACCCGATGCGTCCTTAAACCCGGAAATATGCCCTTCTCCTGCCTCAGCCAATTCAAGCATCAACTCCGGCTTTGCCAAAACGTTTTGCACCGTATGCATGACCGCTCCGGAAAAATAAACGACTATTCCAATATCCGTATTCTGCGCAACAGCTCTGTAATGTTCTTTCAATCCCTCAAACCCATTAAACCCATAATAAGGAGGGGTAATCATCACACCATCAGCACCAACTTCCTGAGCATATTGAGTTAATTCAATCGTCAGCTTAGTTCCCGGGCAGGCAGTTCCAGCAATAACGGTCAATCGGCCATTTGCCGTTTCCACTACCGTCCGAATAACCAACCGGCGTTCCTCCTCACTCAGAGAAGCAAACTCTCCGGTGCTCCCGTCCGCAATCACGATCTTTATACCCTCTTGAATATAAAATTCCGTGAGCCGGCGCATAGCATCGACATCAATACGATCATCTTCCGTAAAATGAGTGGTCATCGCAACGACGGGACCACGCAAATTTTTTCTCAATTCATCAGGTGTCATAAGTGTTGTTTTATTATTGGATTTCATAGGTAGAAAAATCGCGCTTCTCTTTCATGAAGGATTCAAAATTATAATATATCCATATATAGGATACTGATTTGCCTATAATTTATAGGACGTCGAATGTTCGGGATAATTATCGCAGAAATAATCTTCCTCAGCCAAAATTTATGAAATGTTATCATATCTCTTCTCCTCATTGTAAGCGGCTTGTATCAATGCCTTCAAATAGCCAAATCCGTAAGCAAAAGCCTGAGTGGGAAATCGGCCGGGATCGTCTCGATGGCGTGGCATATGATCTGGCACGACCATTCCAGAATAACCCTCATCACGGAGTATTCGAATGACTTCAAAACAGTCGATAACCCCATCATCAGGATAGGTTTCCACAAACTTATTCATTCCACCATGGATATTCCGAAGATGCACATGAAAGACCTTTCCACGACGGGCAAACAAACGCAGTGCCGCTGGCAATTCATTTTTAGGATCCTTCATTCCTTCGGCAAAGGTGCCACAACAAAAGACCAGTCCATGACTGGGGCTATCCTTCAGTGCCAAAAAACGTTCATTACCCGAGACATCACCGAGGATACATGCCGTGCCGCCAAACATCCTCGAGGCGGGAAACGGAGGATCAAAGGGATGATGAGCCAGCTTGATACGGGCAGACTCGGCAACCGGCAGAACACGTTCTAGAAAATAGTGTATTCGCTCCCAAAATTCATCAGCAGGTAGTGGACCGTAATCAGATTCAACAGTCTCCATGGAAAAAGAAGCCGATAAATCCCATGCGGTCGCGTAGGCGCCTCCTCTTACGGGAAAATCTCGTCTGGTTCTCAGAGTTCTGATAGGCGACAAGTTATACCCCAAACAAGGCACTCCCGCTTCACCCGCTATCGTGATCATCTCACAAAGTCTCTCAATTTCCCGATCGCGCTCTGCAGAAACTTGCAGGATATGTGGAAAGACCGGATCGGACGAGTCACTTACCTCTTTCTCTCCGGATTTGATCCGAATAGAACGAAACGAGGTCGCTGCAGGCCACGATAGCATATCCACACTCACTCCTTCAGATTCTGCCCGTTCAATGATGGACAAAACATTGCTTCTTACCCAACGACGATCAGGAGATAACTTAGGCCAAGCCATGATGTGATCCACTCCATGACGCTTATGATATTGAAGTAACTTGCGGTTGTAAGCCTCCCGCTGAGACCCTACCTTCATATGCTTCCGCTTCATCCTCGGCATAGAAACCTCTCCCCTGACAAGCAAACCATTACCTGCACTAAAAACAGCGCCTAAAGCCATCGCCTTCAAAAACCCCCTACGATTTAAACAGCTGCTCAACCTGGAATCGGCAAAAGAAGTCCTTAAAGTATCACTGGATGAAAGCATGCATCAGGAAAAAAGATAATCCCATATACCGTCAAGCGAAAATCGTATATAAACTGTAATTATAACGACCGACTAACCAGCTTCATTTCCGTTGCTAATTCTTATCTATCCAGAATAGATGTCATCATTTTACAAGGAGTAATGACAACTGGTTTATCTTCTCATCAAAATTATCTTTACGGACACCTTATCGTATATATTCTGTTTTTATGCTTAGATTCTGCCATCTGGTCACTTACTGGATAATAGCGCTTTTATTCACTTCCGTTACCTTTGGTGTGAACAAACCGACGATCCCTCTCTTGAAGTGGCATAACTTACCTGCCCTGCCTGACAACGAGGGTTGGGCCGGCATGTATGCAGGTGTCAGCAACAACGTCCTCATTGTAGCAGGAGGAAGTCAGTATACAAATGGGATACCATGGTGGGAAGGTGGCCAAAAAACATGGAGTGACCGGATATTCTATCTGGAAGATCCTAAAGAAACATGGAAAGAAGCCACGATCAAGCTACCACGTCCCATGGGAACCGGCACCTCCATCAGCACGAGGCAAGGGGTTCTATGTATTGGTGGAGCCGATAGTAAACAGCATTATCCTGATGTTTTTCAACTCATCTACAGAAATGGAGACATCGATTTAATACCCTGGACGCCATTGCCTGAGGCTCGATCAGCCATGGTCTCAGCCCTACTCGACAATACCATCTATTTAGCAGGAGGAATCTCTACGCCTCAAGGAGCCAGCCAATCCAGCTTCTGGAGCTACGACCTAAATAAAGGCCCTCACAGTGAATGGAACTTAGAAAAAACCTGGCCCGGACCTGCTCGACATCACTCAATTGCCGCAGTCCAAAACGGAAGTTTTTTTCTCGTTGGAGGCAAACACAATTACATCGACAATGAGGGAAATCATCAGCGTCTGGGTAGACTTCGAGATACCTATCGCTATACGCCCCCCAAAGGGACCTACCCCGGACATTGGAAAAAAGTCAGTGACGCTCCTCATTCCGTCGCAGCGGCTCCATCGCCAGCACCTTCATTAGGACACGGGCACTTCGCTATTCTAGGCGGAAAAGAACCAGACCCTAATCAGGATCGCAAAACACTGGCTTTCTTCGGAGGTGATGTTCTCCTTTACCATACTTTATCGGATACTTGGTCAACCAGAGGCCCTATCCCTTCAGATGCAGTGCAATTGGTTGCGCCGATTATCTCATGGTCAGGTAAAACGATCATCGTAGGCGGTGAAGATGCGCCTGCCTCACGAACAACTCGTGTCTCCTTACTTCAGCCCAATTTTAACAAACAATGGTTTGGCTGGATCAATTGGATCGTCGTTGGAGGTTATTTTCTTCTGACCGCTTATATTGGCTACTATTTTTCAAAACACCGAGTAAAAACTACCAGCGACTTTTTTCTCGCTGGCCGTCGAATTCCGTGGTGGGCAGCTGGTATCAGTATCTTTGGTACGCAATTGAGCGCTCAAAGCTTTATGGGAAATTCAGCGATTGGTTTTGCCGACGATTGGTCACGTTGGCTGAAATTTACGGGAACATTATTGGTAGCTCCACTGGTTATTTATTTTTACCTACCCTTCTATCGGAGGCTCAATGTCACTTCCGTTTATGAATACCTGGAACGACGGTTCGGCATCATCGTACGCCTGTACGGCAGTCTCAAATTTATTGTCGCTCAATTAGTCCGCATTGGTGCATTACTTTACCTTCCAGCCGTCGCACTTTCAGCAGCCACCGGTGTTAATTTGTATTGGTGCCTCATCGTCATCACAACTTTTACCATTTTTTATACAGTTCTAGGTGGCATGGAAGCCGTTATTTGGACAGACGTTATCCAAGTTGTCATTTTGCTTGGTGGAGGCGTTCTTTGCCTCGGTTTGATTCTCTTCGAAATTGGCGGCGTGGGTAACTTTGTCACCATCGGACTACAGGATCAGAAATTTAACATCTTCGACTGGCGATGGGATCCCACCTCTATGGTCGTCTGGGTTCTCCTAGTCGGCCCCCTTTTTATCAACCTTGGCACCTATTCGACAGACCAAACGGTTGTTCAACGCTATCTCACGACCAAAGATGAAAAAAGTGCAGCCAAAAGCATCCTCACCAATGCGGCTATCACCATTCCAATTTCTTTTCTTTTTCTTCCCCTGGGAACTGCTCTCTACATTTTTTATCAAAAATTTCCCGACGCTCTCCTTCCAGGTAAAAATGATGCTATCCTGCCTCAATTCATCGTACATCAATTACCGGCAGGTATAGCCGGGCTCGTCATCGCAGCCGTTTTTGCCGCAACCATGTCCTCACTCGACAGCAGTATGAACAGTGTTTCAGCCGCATGTGTTAGCGATTTTTATAAACGATTTTCACGACAGGCATCTGAAAAAAAATGCATGCGAATTGCCCGTGGGCTTACCATTATCATCGGATTACTCGGACTGGGAACAGCTTGGATACTGGCCTCTACGGATATCCGCTTAATCGTCGATCAAATGATTCTTCTGCTGGGCTTAATGGGAGGCGGTCTCACAGGTGTTTTTATCCTCGGGATATTCACGAACCGGGCAAACAGTTGGGGCGCAATCATAGGTGCCATAGCCGGCTTTTTAACACCTCTATATGCTTACTACCAAACAGACTTGAATTTATTTCTCTTCGGAGCCATCGGAGCCGTCACATGTGTGATTGTTGGATACATTGTTAGCCTCCTCATTCCCCAAAGTAACATTAATCTCCACGGACTGACTATCCACCAAATGCCTTCACAAGTTGACCAGGTTAATCAGTCCATCAAAACCCATGACTAAGCGATCCGAATCTATATCTGAAACGCTTATCTCCTCCTCTGAAAATGCTGAATACTTCCGCCTTTTCCTCGCGGGCTCTATGCTCCGCATACCTCAAACAGGCGTTTTCCTTCAGAGAGGATTTCAGAAGTGGACCGATCTCATCTATACATTCGCTCTGTTGCGTCTCAACGGGGAATGGATTCTGGTCAACACCGGATTTCCAGATGACGTCACCTCTATCCGCAATCGTTTCGCCGCCAATATTCATTCCGAAGCCGTTCTGGAACGAGAGGGTCAATGGAAGACCTTAGCTCAATTGGAAACAGTCGGCATCAAACCTCATGAGATTGCCCATGTCATACTCGGTTGCCTCGGCCCTTATAGCACTGGCCACATACAATCTTTTCCCAACGCAAAAATTTACCTTGGTCGAACAGAATGGATAGACTTTCACGCCCCTTCACCTGGTGCTCCTGTTCCTCAACGAGACTTTATTCTTCCTCGCGATACGCATCGTTGGCTCCTTTACGATGTGGCTGATCGGGTATACCTGCTCGAAGATGAAGATGTAATCGTTCCCGGTCTTAAAGTTTTTAGGGCTGGAGGGCATCATCATGGAAGCCTGGGACTCATTATCCATGGGAAAGACCAGACTTATTGCTACAGCGACACATTCTTCACCTATCGCAGTATCACCGAAAACATTCCCCCCGGCTGGATCCACTCTGTCGATGACTTTTACCGAGCCCGACAACGAGCCATTCGGGAAAATTATCATATCATACCAGCATTCGATCGAGAAGTCTTCACCCGGCATCCAGCCGGCATCATTATCGAGGATTAAATTTATGAATTGTATCATTACAGGAGCAGCGAGTGGTTTGGGCGAAGCCCTCACCCTCCATTTAACCAAACTCGGCCATAAAATTTGCCTGGTCGATCACAACGATACAGCGCTACAACGTCTGCGCAAAAAATTAGGGGGAGAACATCTCTATGTAACCGCTGACCTGACAAACCCAGACGCTGCCAAAAAAACACTTTCGGTGACTGATGCAAAATGGTCCACGGTCGATGCCTTGGTCAACTGCGCCGGGATCACCGGACAAACAAACCGACTCACCAATGAAGTAGAAAGCGAAGATTTTGAGCAAGTGTTTCGCATCAATGTCTTTGCTATTTTCCACATGATGAAAGCCGTGCTTCCCATCATGAAAAAACAGCAATTCGGCCGAATCCTCAATGTTGCCTCTATCGCGGGTAAAGATGGCAACGCCGGAATGCTCGCCTACTCTGCTTCCAAAGCCGCAGTCATTGGCATGACCAAAGCCGCGGGTAAAGAATACGCCGAAACCGGCATCACAATCAATGCGGTTGCTCCCGCAGTTATTCGCACACCCATGGTTGCCGCTCTACCGAAAGCACAGATCAAATACATGACCGACAAGATTCCAATGAAACGCTGCGGCACTCTCGACGAATTTGTTCACCTCGTCACCTTCGCGCTATCCCCAGAAGCAAGCTTCACGACTGGCTTCACTTTTGATCTCTCCGGAGGGAGAGCTGTGTATTAGCGAACTAATGACAATGAACAACTCTCGAATCGCTGATCTTGTCGTCCATCGTCTCCCGGGAACCCTACCACCACGCAATCCGGTTAAATTTGTTCGCGAAGTGGGATACACGCCCAAATGCCCACTCAACGGTCGCATTACCAAAACAAAGAATCTCTTCTACGATACTTATCTGGTCGAAATCATTACAGAAGACGGCCTCTCAGGTTTCTCTCCCGGGAAAGTGGGAGAATCTGCCAAAATAATTGTCGAAAATGCCTTCAAAGAATTACTCATCGGTCAAAGCCCATTCGATACGGAAAGAATCTGGCATCATCTCTACCGCATCTGTTTACCCTATGGGCGGCATGGCTCGGCTATTCATGCATTGGGAGCCGTAGACACGGCTCTATGGGACTTGAAAGGCAAACTCCTGGAAGAGCCTGTCTACCGACTTCTTGGCGGAGGTACCCGAGAAAAAATAAAAATCTACGGTACAACCAACAACGCTGCTGTTTGTGCACGTCATGGCTTCACCGGAGTAAAGGTGGTTATGACTAAAGGCCCTTCCGATGGAGACCAGGGATTCAAACGAAACCTTGAAATCGTTCGGCAAGCACGTGAAAGCCTCCCTGAAGGGATGGATCTCATGATTGAATGTGATGCCCGCTATAATTCATGGGACCTCACCTATGCCCTTCGTTTTATCGAAGCCGTCAAACCCCTCCATCCCTACTGGATTGAAGATGCGTTACTTCCAGACGATCTCCGAAATTATCAAATCCTTAAAAAGCATGCTTATCCCATCAAAATTGCGGTCGGAAATTTAGAACAAACTCGTTGGGGATTTATGCGGCTCCTTGAAAAAAGTATTCCCGATATCCTGCAACCATGCCCGATCTTCAGTGGCGGCATTTCAGAAGTCACCAAGATTGCCCAACTCGCTGCCGCCTTTGATCTCCCAGTCATCTATCATGGACTTCTTGGTGCTTACGGTTATCACATGACCATGGCCGATATGAATGCTGATCGCGCCGAATTTATGTTCTTCGATGAAGAAGATCCAACCGTACTACCCAATTTTATCAAAACGGGCCCCGTTCCACAAAACGGAACAGTAACCTTAGGAAAACAACCCGGGTTTGGTATCGAATTTGATTCTTCCTCTTTCCAAACCAACCGCTACGGCCGCCCGGAGGATCTTTAAAATGACGGATGAAATTCTTCAAAAAGGCCTGACTCGGTTGGTCGCACGGGTAGGTTCTACCCTCGATCAAGTTGGGCATCGCTATCCTTATATCGCGGACCCCAAAACCGGGGAATGGCAGACAGACGACGAGCCACAATGGTGCGCCGGAGACTGGATACATATGTTATGGATGGCCTATCACATCAGCGGAGAAACCCGTTTTCGTAATGCGGCTCAACAGATTGCCGAATCCTGGAAAACAGCTCCCCTTAAAAAAAGTATCTTTGAAGGAATGGTTCGTTACCGAATCGGCTCCTGCTCTTATCCTATTTCCGATGAAGAATGGCAACGCAATCTAAGCCTTGAGGCCGCTCATTTTCTCCTCACAACCTTTAACCCTTTGGCAGGACAAATCCCAGTAGGGGTTGATGCAAATGTAAAAGCCGTCGGCAAAGATGTCGTCTTTAACCACGATGATCATGTGCATTCGGACACCAGCGTTGCCATCGATACCATCTATGTCGCCTTATTGCCTCTCTGGGACGCAGCGCAGAGGACGGGTGACAAACGATTTTATACTACAGCCTTATCTCACGTTGATAAGACTCTCGAGTGGTTCGTATCGCCAGAAGGCAGCACGATACAATTGATTCGTTTTGACCCTGCCAATGGAAAACCACTCTGGGGTTTTAATTTACAAGGGCATCACCGGATTCATGGTTGCTGGTCCCGAGGGCAGGCTTGGTGTATTGCAGGTCTGTCATTGGCCTACGAATACACTGGCATTGAACGCTACGCCGATGCTCTCGACCAATTACTTGCGTTCCACTTCTCTCATTCTTCCGATCACGGCATCCCTCCGTATGACTACCTCGCACCCAATGCTCAACAAGCCGAACTCGATAGTTCGGCAGCAGCCATTATCATTTCTGGTTTATTACGACAGAGCCAAGGCCAAGGAGACTCTAAACGCAAACGCCACTACGTCGATCAAGGACGTAAGCTCGCCAATTCTCTCATTCAACACTCTCTGACAGATAGCAAGAATGCTCCTCCAGGAAGACTTTTGGACGGATGTTTTTTTCAACCGATCCGATCGGCGACACAACATGAACTCATCTGGGGGTCCTACCATCTCATGGAAGCGCTCTATCGCTACTTTAAATTAACAGACCCTTAACGACTATTAAACCACTACCTCTATCTTTATGATCGCTACCCCATCAAATCATACATTATCCAACGAACCGTCACTGCTATCAGACGAGCATATCGCAGGTAAAATTTCTCCCACCCGAAAACATCTTCTGTTGGTGGCGCCCCCCAAGTCTGGCTCAACCTGGCTAGGGACGCTTATCGAAGAGCTGTTACAATGGAAAGCGAAGCCGTTGCTACCCGATACCGAACGCCGCGAACAAGAAATTGATTGGCGTCCCATGTTATCAGATACCGACATCAATTTGTTTACACCACACCAACACCTTCGCGCGTCTAGAGCCACGCTCAAATTCATTGAGAAATGTCAGGTAAAAACAATCATTCTCAGTCGTAATCTTGCCGACTCCATTGCGAGTTACCGAGATCATTTCGTAAATTTTAAAACGATTTCTCCAATTGTTTTCGCTGACAATACTTACCGTAAACTGGATCCTAAAGCACAGATAGATTTTCTAATCGATCTAGCACTCCCATGGTATTTCAATTTTTATGTCAGCTGGGCTTCTGTAAAACAAATTCCTTTACATTGTGTCCGCTATGAAGATTTGAGGCGAGATCCAGAACATGAGCTACATCGTATTTTAAACTTTGTCGGAGAAACGAAATCCGATGAAGAAATCATGAAAACACTGACCAAGGTCGCTGGGATGAAGACACGTCGAAATAAAGCAGTCTCAGGTCGAGGGATAAACTTACTGACAAATGATCAGAAGAACCGCATTCAACGACTTCACGATTATTATTCACACATTGATTTAAACCGTTTTGGTATTTAAGATATGCCCTACAACTCGGCATCTTGAAAAGATTATCAATCTATTACCAGCCCTCAACATAGGCCAAAACAAATAGCTGGTTAAGGTTTCAAATACACAAAGGAAAACCTCAAACTTTTTCAACCAAACCATTCTTTTTCATCCCAATAGTAAATGTTATACTCAGGCCTTTAAGGGAAATAAGCCGACAAAAAATCCTGTCGCTCAAATGAACGACAGGATTTCGAATCAGTCAGAGGGGGTGTCAGAAAAAAGTTTTAACAGTAAAGTAGAACTTCCGGGGATCTCCTGCTGATCGATTCCCTATAATGTAGAACTCATCCGTCACATTCTCAACATTGAGCTTAAACTCTGTGTCATGATCAAATACTTTGGTACTGTATTTAACAAATGCATCCACGACAATTGAAGATTCGTTGATAATATTAAATTGAGCATTATGATTAAGCGGTCCGTGCTCACTTGTGTAACGAGCACCTGCCCCAATCGAAAGACCCTTTAAAGCTCCTTCCGTAAACTTATAACGATTAAAGAAACTAAACGTATGTTCCGGAGTCGTGCGGAGACGGCGACCAATCTGGATGAAATGATCTAAAGTTCCCGGGACGTAATTGGGATCCGATACCAGTTTAGCTTCCCACAAATAGGAATAAGCCAGCAGCGCTTGGTAATTCCGACTTGGAGTCCATGTCAGATCCAATTCAATTCCCTGAGAACGCTCTAGACCTCCAGCAGATCGGAAAGTAACATCATTATTAGGATCAGCATCGTTATTCCGTGGGTCGGTCTCACGCTTTTCAACGGCGTTCCGGGCGATGTTTTGACGTTCCAACTCAAACACGCTGATTGTTCCCGATATCGTGTTATCCTTCCAATCAGTTTTAACACCGACATCCCATCCGGCTGCAGATTCCGGTGGCAACAAAAAGATCTCTTCAGGAAGCGCTCCCGGTCCACCAGCGCTCAGATTTAACGTAGGGATAAAGTTCTCACTATAACTGCCAAACACAGTGAAACCGTCGATCACTTCAAAATTAAGACCCCCGCTAAAGACTGCTTCATCAATGCCGCCTAAGGAGTCCGACTCGAAATCCACATAACGAACCCCCAGCATCGTGTTTAGACGCTGATCTATGAGCGTTGCTTGATGAGTGATATAGTACCCAGTCGTATCCGCTGATGTTCTATCGATCTCATTAAGAGTGGTAAAAATGGAATTCAGCTCGAGCGGTGGTTGAAGAAACGGATTGTGATTACGAAAGATATCTCTGCCAGTTAAGGTCCCGCCCATCCCATCCGGTACCGGTGTCACCTGGTTATAATCAACCGTATAATTGTATCTAACCTGTTCCGTTTTAATAAACTCTCCACCGAACAGAACTTTATGTTCTACGTCTCCTGTTTCAAAAGCAGCGACTAAATCAAGCTGGAATGTCTCATCCGTATTGGCAAAAGGACGACCCCGAGCCAGAGATAGATTAAGCAGGCCATCGCCACGGACCCGGCTGGGAGTATCATATTCATCATAATAGGAATCAAACCAGTTGTACCCAATCCTTCCCGTCAACCAGTCTGTTGGCGTAAAAGTTATTTCGGCTGTGGCACTATCACCATCTCTGTCCTGAAAAAGATCGGGACCGCCAACATTCATGGCTGCGCCACTGGGATGCAAAGAGAAACCCAATTCCGTTGCTCTCCACGGCCGGGCAAATTCTCCACGGGCTGTCTGTAAATCCGCCATCCAATTGCGCTCATTGAGTAACCAACGCCCCTGAAGATAATCGATGACGTCCTGATCAGTAGGACGTGAGGCATTCCGAAAGGCATCGATCACATCCTGAGGTGGATTGGCATAATCGTCCAAAAACAGTGGATTGTAATTGGGATAAACAGATGCGTCGTTGATGTTCTGGCGACGAGATTCAAATTCAACAAAGAGCTCCACTCTATCTCCCAGCCCCGCCCTGACTGAAGCATCAATATACTTCATGTCATTGGATTCAAAATCTCGCCAATCCTCACTATCCTCTCGGGCTCCGATAATCCGTATCCCAACATCTTTCGAAAGAGCAAATTGAGAGTCTAATACCGCTTTAAAGAAATTATCACTGCCATACTTGAGCTCAACGCTGGTAGCATTAATAAATTCGGGTCTTTTTGTCGTGTAATTGACGATCCCCCCTGGATTTCCCTGACCAAAAAAGACACTGGCAGGACCTTTAATCACTTCCACACGCTCAATGTTTTCCAAGCCAACCGATCGACGTCGGCGATAACCATTGCGAAAAGGGGATCCAATCTCCTGCCCTCTAATCCGAATATTACCTGTGTCACCAAAAAGAATATCCTCGACGGCACCACTGGTATAACGAAGCGCTTCCCCAATACGATCTATATTTAGATCCTCTATAAATTCTACGGTCACTACCTGTATATTAAGAGGAGTATCAACTATTTTAGTACTGACACGAGTTGCCGTTAAGGCTGATGTCGCACGATAATCCATATCGCCATCAGTATTCACTACAAATTCCGGCATCGTTATCACGTCATCTGTTTCCTCTACCTTCGTGGATGTCTCTGCACCAGATAACAATGGGCTTCCATAAATGAAACCTGCGCCACCAACAAACAAACAGAACAGGCGAGATATAAAGGTATGTTTTAGGGATATAGTATCTCTCATTATAATTGGGAATCTAAGGGTTAGTCATAATAGGGTCTGAAGCTGCCTTACACAAAAAGTAAGGCTTATTTTTGGAGTAAAAATCTCGGTTAGTTATCAGATTGCATATAAACCGATAACTTTTGTCAAGTAATTTCCCTGTCTTTTCATAACAATTAGTCGAAAATCATAAAGCCTCACGATCGGAGCTTTGTTTTCTTACCAACTAAACGACGATTTCAATTATCAGCGACTTCGTAACGATAAACCTCGATCGTTCCGGGTTTGGAAAACCCTTGAGAATACATCACCAAATTGCCGGTATCTCGATCTTCGTAAATTCCGCGTATTTCCCAGCGGGTTCCCTCAGTATCTCCTTCAGCTTTATCGCGTAAAATCGTGACCGATTCTTTGATAACAGCTGCCGAATCCTCCGCTATCTCCATAATAGCCAAAGGACGCCGAGGTGATCCCAGTAATGGCATTTCTCTCACATGAGCAATCAAGTACAATTTCCCGCTATGAGCAGAGCGAAAGAGACGTGAATTCGATGAACTCGTCCATAAAGGCGATCCATCAGAATACGTCAGCACTTCCGGTTTCGACCACGTTTTTCCTTTATCCTCAGAAATAACTTTCCACTTAATCTCTCCAGGAAAAGCGGGAGATCCATCTTCCGTTCGCCCCACAAATCCCCGCATAACCATCATGATCCTTCCATCCCCCAACTCTGCTAATGTCCCGACATAGATCCCTCTCTTCGACTGATCGCGACCCGGATTTTCGACATACTCACCTAAACTCCAATCGATACCGGAAAGGTCAGCCCGCCATTTTCCACGGAACACACCCTGCTTCCACACATCGAGATCATCGGGATCCGACTGCACTTGAAACGGCATGAGTAATGTGCCATCCGACAGTTTCAAGATATGCGGGCATCCTGCAACCATCCCGGACAAATACCCCACCCGCACATCTTCCGCCCAGTGTAGCTCATCAAAAGAATCCCCCTCTTGAATAACCTGCTCCGGAGCCTCCCAGGAAATACCTCCATCTCTCGATATTTGAGCGTAAATTCGATTGGTCGCATTCGCAGCCAAGACAGCATCCCTCACATACCCTCCTGCTTGTTCTTTATACACCTTCCGCCAGTAAGCCATCACGAGAAGATCATGCTCTTCATCTAAATACAGCAAGTGGTTCCCGTATCTGAGATCTTCTCTATCTCCCAAAGCCTTCGCTTCCTGAAAAGGATGACTAATCGACCAGGTTTTCCCATTATCTGCAGAGTGACGCAGATAGATGCCAATGTATCGATCGGGAGTAGCTCTCGTCCACGCCTGAATCAAATTTCTCCCGTTTGAAGTCGTGTAATCCGTAAACTGCACCCCCACCAAAGCCCGAGGCTCCCATCGAGGATAAAGGATGTACGGTTCTTCGCTGACCACTAGCAACGACGCAGCTCCAATAGAAGCTGACCACACAATCCATAATATCCCGATACTGTATTTTAAAAATAGTCTTATCATGCAACCTCCCATACGCAAAAAAAGATTCAGTTTCAATCAAAACCGTTAATATAGTGTTTACTTTTGAGTGGTCTTTCCTACAGTTTCTGTTTTTTAAAGATTATCTTTTAACACATGTTCTCAGGCGTCATTCCCATTCTTCCCACACCTTTCGACCGCAAAGGCACTCTCTACCTGGCTGATTATGAAAGATTATTACACTTCTGCAAAATAGCAGGTGTTGCTGCCGTAGGGCTGCCAGCCTATGGGAGTGAATTCTATAAGTTAGACCCTCATGAAAGAACTTGTGCGCTCAAAGCAGCTATTCAAACAAGCAAACGCCGAATACCGATCATCGCGCAATGTAATCATGGTGGCGCCATGGCAGCCGCCGACATGGCCCGAGAGTCTGAGCAACTGGGAGCTGACGCCATTGCCTTTGAACTACCGAGACGTTTCCCCTATGCCGAACCTGAGCTCCTAGCATTTTCAAGCACAATCGCTAATGCAGTAAAAGTGCCTGCTCTTGTACAGGACTGGAATCCCGGTGGGATAACTATCGGTGCAGAGTTTGTGCAACAACTCCATGCAGCTTGCGATAATTTTTCTGCCATTAAACTGGAAGAACCCAATCTCGGTGAAAAAGTCCGCCTCATCCGTGAAGCCACTTCGGATAAAATTAAAATCATTGAAGGTTGGGGAGGCCTTTATCTTCTTGAATTGCTGCCCGCTGGCATTAGCGGAATCATGCCGGGAACCGGATTAGCAGATGTATTCGTAAAAATATTTCAACGAGCTAAAAGTGATTTACCGGGCGCTTTCGATGATATGGCTCCATTTGTGCCCTACCTTACTTTTTGTTTACAAAACATGGAGCATTTTCATCACGTCGAAAAAGCTCTCCTTCACCGTCGAAATATCCTGACACAACCCCATATCAGAGAAATCACTGTGCGCCCGGACTCCACCGCCCTCGCCTATCTGGACCTCTTACTCGATCGAACCTGTCGACAAATCGAGAAATTGGGTCTGCTCATCAAACCATTAGATTCCCTTTAACCACAAATGATTGTCGATTGCCATTCTCACCTCTGGAACGCACCCGATGAAATATCGGATGATCTACGCCATGACTACCAAACAGTTGGTTATGATATCAATGATTTGGAACTTCTCAACCCGGAAAGCCACTCAGCCGCGACCCAAGGAGCGGATGTCGTGATCGTCTTTGGATTGCGCGCAAAACTCAGTGGTTTTACGACCAGCAACGATACAGTTGCTCATTTTGTGCAATCAGACCCCAAACGTTTGATTGGATTCGCTGCGCTAGATCCCACAGAAGCCGATTGTCTCGATGAACTCGAACGCTGTATCAGTGATTTGGGGATGCGTGGACTGAAAATGACCCCCATCTACTCCGGTTATCACCCCATGGATGAACGGGCACTCCCTGTTTATGAGCGCGCTGAAAAACTGGGTCTCCCCATCCTCTTTCACCAAGGGGCCACCTTTCCCCGTAAAGCGCCCCTCAAATATGCCCAGCCTATCCAATTGGAAGATATTGCGTTACGTCATCCTAATCTTAAAATGATTATCGCTCATTTTGGACATCCCTGGGAAGAAGAAACCTTTGTCTTGATTCGCAAACAGCCAAACATCTTCGCTGACATTTCGGGTTTATACGGACGCCCCTGGCAGTATTATAATTCGCTCCGGCTCGCACAGGAATACGAAGTCATCCACAAACTACTCTTTGCCACAGACTACCCATTTGGTGACTTCAATGGAACCGTTAAAGGATTATGTGATGCCGTCTCATTTTCCCGTCGAGCTCAGTTGTTCCCACTCATTTCCGACCTAGCAGAACGTATTCTGAACAATCCAACCCTGGATCTTTTGGGATTACCTGACCCGACCAAATCATCATGAGATTTCACGGAAAAACTGTTCTGGTCACCGGAGCCGGTAGCACACGAGGCATCGGTCGGGCGATCGCTATGGCCTTTGCAGCAGAAGGAGCTCAGGTGGCCTGCTTCGACCTCAAAGCTTCAGGATGCCGAGCAACCGTCAAAGCAATCACCAAAGCTGGGGGCACTGCCTATCCCATCGGCGGCGACGTCAGTTGTTCGTCAGATGTGAAACGTGCTCTTAAAGAAACCTCCCGGCACTTCGGAGCCCTCGACATTTTGGTAAACAATGCGGCAATTGTCAGCTTCAAGCCCCTCATCGAAGTCACCGAAAATGAATGGGACCGCATGACCTCCGTTAATCTCAAAGGCTATTTCCTTTTTTGCAAAGAAAGCGCACACCACATGATCAGCCATGGTATCCAAGGTTGCATTGTCAATGTATCCACAATTGGTGCGACTCTTGCCGCAGAAAAAAAAGTGCACTACTGTGCCTCAAAAGCAGGTATCAATCTTCTCACTCGTGGCCTGGCTCTTGAACTCGGTCCCAAAGGGATTCGAGTCAATTCCGTCTCACCCGGTGCCATTGATACCAATATGATCCATGATGCCGCCATTCAAAAACTGTTCGATAAAATTCCTCCCTCTCAACGTACTCCTTTAGGTAAGATAGGCACAGGCAGCGATGTCGCCTCAGTCGTCTTATTTCTCTCTTCCCCAGAAGCTGCCTTTGTAACGGGAGCAGACATACTCGTTGACGGTGGGCTCACTGCAGGACAACGTTTCCCTCGTCCTGACAAAGTTCAGCACAAACCCTCCTAGTTCCGCCAAATTCTCTGATTATCCCAACAAAGATGAACATTGTATTCCTCCTGGCCGACCAACTCCGTGCGGATGCAATAGGTTGCTACGGGAACACTCTCATCCGCACACCCCATATCGATCGACTGGCGCATGAAGGCATCCTTTTTGAACAAGCTTTCTGTCAGCATCCCCAATGTGCTCCCAGCCGCTCCTCCTTCATGACAGGGCGTTATCCACACATTAGCGGTTGTATTTCCAATCATGTGACCATGGCCGAAAACGAATCGACCTTTGCCGATTTTTTTCGATCTGAAAACTACACGACCTACGCCGTTGGGAAAACCCACCTGTCAGAAACAAAAAACAAATCCGGATTCGAACACGCCCAAATCAGTGGCGGTCAAAACTCAGATGCACTCACCCCAGAGGTGCTGGGTAAAGATTATAAGGATTGGCTCAAGGCCAATGGCTTTTGGGATCAAGCAGTCTCTGCCTACGCCGATCACGGTTCGGACGAATACCGAAACAATTTCCAAGCATTGCCTACCACACTGCCCGCCGAAGCCTACATCGATTGCTGGGCAGGCGATCGCGCCATCGAGTTTATAGAATCACACGATCAATCTCGACCCTTTCTCCTTTTTGCGGGATTCCCCAATCCTCACCACCCATTCGATCCTCCGGAACCCTACGCTTCCATGTATAAACCGGAAGACATGCCCATTCCCTCGACTTTTGGAAGCGATCTCACGAATAAGCCCCCTCAACAGCTCCGGTATAAACAAAAAGGAAGAGCCAATATTGGATCAAACTACGAACACCTATCCGAAGATCAACTCCGCCAAATCATTGCCTATTACTATGGGTCCATCAGTTTGGTCGATGATCAAGTCGGTAAAATCCTGCAAGCTCTTGAACGCACCCACTGCATCGATGACACTCTGATCATTTTTACCTCAGATCACGGCGAATTACTGGGCCATCACGGTCTCCTGCTTAAAAGCACCGATGCATATCCAATTCTTTATGACAAATCATTACAGGTGCCACTTATTTTTCACCATCCTCAGCAGGCTAAGAAAAATCACCGCGAATCAACACCCGTTGAATTGCTCGATCTCTTCCCCACCATGGCAAATATGGCCGGATTAGAGCCTCCACCTGAACTTCAGGGCCTGGATCTCAGCCCGGTTCTAAAAGGCCAGCCCTACACAGGACGAAACACGATTTATGCCGAAAGCGGAGCAGTAAAGATGCTCCGAGGCAATGAATGGAAACTGATTTACTACCCGGGCCAAAGCTATGGAGAGCTCTACAATTTGCAAGACGACCCGGATGAGTCCCACAACCTCTTTGCCTCTTCTGCACATCTACCCATCCGCAACCAACTCATTCAATCCTTACTAGATCGCCTTATCACCATGGAAGCGCCTCTTCACGGTTCCTCTAAGAAAGGGCCTGCTTATTGGCGACAATCCTACCAGATGCCATTCACATCCGACTAAAATCATGCGCTTTCTTTCACTATTCTGGTTCCTTTCAACTGCCATCCCATTCATCTCAATCGCGGCCATTCAAGATTTATCTGATCCAGCATGGCCTGCCAGTCCTGTGCCGATCAATACAACCGAAGCTGTGATCGAAGCCTTTTGGGCTCCAAAAATTAAGGCTGAAAAACGTTGGAATCTCACACCCCTTTCCGACATCGAAAAACCTGCACCACTTCCAACCTTCAATCGTCGATGGGACTGTGTGGAGATTAAATGGGATACAACCCAGTCCATCAAAGGCACGCGTATCGAGCGTACATTCGATCTCCCTCTTCTCGACTACGAACGTCTCGTTCTCCGTCTCAATCTCAGCCCTGATTGCCTAGCCTCCCTTTCTGCAAAGATCGATGGCCAGTGGCAACACCTCGAAACACCAACCCCCGGCGCTTTTTCCGCAATCGAAGTCGTTCAAGGAATCTCGGGCGTTACCCTCCAAGGCGTTCGCATCGATGTTTCCTCCACCAAACCCGGAACACAAACCGCTCGACTGCGCTGGCTGATGCTACAAAAGCCTGGTGTCCCCTGGACTCCTCCCTCTATCGACTTCACGAAGTTCGTTACGCCTGCACTAGCATCCCCGCAGCCCGGATTAGAGTTATTATTTGATCACACAGAGTTGGAACGCATGCGTAACCTCTACCTCAGTTCCATCTTCGACGACGTCCGAGCTGCTGACACTGAACTAGCCCAGAGCCGGATGAGCATTGCTCCGCTTAGCAACCTGCGGCCTTATCTCTTATACGGACGCGAATCCATACGTCTACGCGATCAACAGTACCATCGCGACGTAGACGGGTTGTTATTAGCTATACATGGACTCCTGAATCAGGATGAAGCCGCTCTGATTCAAGCCGCTAAACATGCGATTGTCCTGGCGCATATGGATCACTGGGCCGACGGTTTCATGGATCGTTTCCCTGGATCAACTTGGACTCATTCAGGATTTGCCCCAAATGTCGGCACGATTATTGCCTCCTTACTCCTCGACTGGTGCTGGGATGTTTTGAGCCCGGCTGGCCGTGAATTGATTCGAGAAGCCATACGCACAAAAGGATTACCCTATTTAGAAAGCCAAAAGTTGGCCATGGCAAATCAAGGCGTCCGATTTCACAAAGGTTTAATCTTAGGCAAAATCGCATGCAACGTCCTCAACGATCCCAAACTTAAAGATGTCATTGCAGCTGATCTCGCGCGCATGAATCGACAATTATCTCCTTTGATTCGCACCGATGGCACCTTTGCCGAAGAACTTGGTTATGGCTTAAGTACTTTGGCATCGACCTTAGTCACCTACCAAGCCGCCGCAAAGTATCTCGAAAAGCCCTTAATCGATGTAGTCAATCCACGAATACTTAACGGTCTGAATTTTGCTCTCCTCCAACAGCACACACTTTCCGCCCCATTGGCCGCATTCGCGGCAGGCCCTTTGCAAGAACAACGCATGGTTTCACTTTGTGCTCCCAGCAGTATTCTCGATGCTTCCGGTTTTTCTAACAGAGAAATGACCGTATTCGGGCTCGATTGGCTCTGGGCACCTCATTTTCCGGCAAAGCGTGTCTCACCCATCCTTCCTCGTTTTTCAGTGCATTCCGATGGAGGATGGGTCTTCGCCGGTAGTGCCCAATCAGAAGTGCCTCGACTTGGTTTCGAAAGCGGCTTCTGGGATGAAGAAGGTCACAACTACAAACGTAAAAATGCGCTCACATTGGATGCGGACGGAGAAACCTTACTTTTAACACGTCATCATGTGGCCTATGCTGATAAACGTCACCCTCTCACATCCGCCACCACGGCCTTTAACACCTTTGCCCCGGGAGGACGGAACCAGGAACCCGTGCTGGCTAAAGCCAGCCTTAACCAATCGCTTCTCCCTGGATTCAAGACAACGACCCCTCGTGGTGCTGATCTTCTCACCGCAACAGATCTGGGACATACCGTTGTGCTCGAGTCAGACGCGGCAACTGCCTGGAGCCACAATGTAACACAATGCCAACGTCGAGTCCTTTTCTTACGACCTGGTGTCATCTTGATCGAAGACACAGCTCTTTTAGAAACACCGGAAACAGGTGTTCAAACATGGAATAGCCTTTTTCCATGGGAGAAAACAGGCCCTTCCCGAGCATTTATCACTACGGCAAAATCCGTTTTAGAACTACAAGTGATTACGCCTTTGGCACAGCCGGTTTTCACAAAAGAAAACTCCGTTCACCGAATCAGAAAACCTGCCGCTATCGTGCCTGTTCATGCCACAACTGTTACCCTTCCCGCCAATACAAAGCATCGTGTCATTACACTCCTGACCCATCATCCCATCGAAGGATCCCCTCCTTCTATTAAAATAATCGGAAACGATTCGACATCACCAACCAGCCTTCAGGTGCAACAGGACAACATCACATGGACCATTTATTTTTCTTCTCAAGAACTGATCCAAATCGATGGCCTCCAAACCGATGGCTCCTGGGGTTTCATCACATCTGAATCCGGCAACCCAAGTGAGTGCGGAGTGTTTTCGGCAACTCAGCTCACTTGGCATGATCAGGAAATTCAAGGCAATGGCTTCCTCTCCATCTCTCGCGCAGAAAATCCATGAGAAAAAGTTCTCTTTCTTCACCTCCCAATTTCTTGGTTATCTTCTCCGACCAGCAACATGGTTCTGCCATTGGTAAAATCGACCCACGCTTCAAAACACCGAACCTGGATCAATTGGCAAACGAGTCG
>JANQKU010000199.1 GCA_028280955.1 Opitutaceae bacterium | reverse complement strand
ATTATCAATAAGGGGCACCAAACTGAAAAAAATATCATCCAGGGGGTTTCAGGTGTGGCAGGCGACATCCTGGATTGTATGACTGGAGAGGTATATCTTTATCAGTCGGTTGGTTTGTTGGAAGATTTGACGGAAACAGCCAAAGAGATGGGATTTGATGTGTCGAAAACCTATCCTGCGGTTCGATCCCTATTGGAAGTAAGTGGGCGACAGTACGGTTTCCCTCGGAATATAAGTGTGATTTTTTATTGGGCGAATGTCGATGCCTTTGAGAGGGTAGGAATGTCTGCTCCGCCGGATGTTTGGACGGTTGAGGAATTTGAACGCATCGGGAAGCAATTTGTTCAGGCTTCGAATAAAGCAGGAGAGCCTCAGAGTGTGTATTTAAACCGGAATATAACCTATGGCACTAGATGGCAATTAGCCCGATCGATGGGACTAGATTTTTATAATGAGACGATGACAAAGTCCAATTTTGATCATCCCATTTACCACGAAGTTTGCGAAATCACCTACGGGTGGATCAATGATCTGAATATCATCCCCACAAAAGCGGAAGCAGAAGCTTTGACGGCTGATTCCAGTGTGACCCGGGTAGAGATACATCTCTTTGCCAAGGGAAATTTTGGTTTGATGAATGCGGGTCGCTATGGTTTGATGTATTTTCGTCAGGTGGGCCCCTATAATCTCTCGATCAGTGAGTTCCCTCATAAGGGTTATCGAAATACATTTATTTCCGGGGGGGCAGAAGCTGTTTATGCCGGATCGAAGCATAAAGATTTGGCTGTTTATTTTATGAAGTTTCTCTCCAGTGAAGCATTCAATCGTGGCATTGTGGAAAATGGAGACGGACTTCCACCTATACCGAAGTATGCCGAATCGAAGGAATTCTTGTATCCGGAGAAGTATCCTAATGAATGGGGGTTGCACGGACGAGGTACTGAGATGGCAAAAGAAATCGCCATTCCGTATTCATTCAGCCCTTTTATGCTGGCCAAAACTTTGGTTCGTTTGGAGCAAAAGGCTTTTGATAAATTAATTACAGATCGATCCTCCATCGAGGATGCTTTATCCGCTTTGGATAAAGCTGTTGAGACCGAAATCGAACGCAAAGCGAACGAATCCACTGAGAGCCTTGAGCACTATCAAAAACTTTTGAAAATCCAGGCTGAGATCGATCGGTTGAGAAGTTGGGGAGAAATGGTGCCACTGGAGTTAATTAGTAATCCCTTTTATAAACGCTATTATGTTGAAAAAGGTTGGGCTTTGCCTGAGGGAAATGAGGGTTAAATCGACTTGTCCATTGGTGAATCGATGGACTGATTTGTTTCTTTGTTGGAGATGGTCTTATTTGATCATCCTCAATAAATTTTAGCTGCTTGCAAAGGGAGGGGATAATTTCTGTAAATGAAGTTTAACTTCTTATCGTTCACTTTCTTCTTTTAGACATTTGAAAACGCTTTTTTCTGTTGTTATTATCCTTCTCCTGATTGGGAGTGTCATAACGTATTTCAATCTACCGAAGAATCAGAGCGATCGGCCTGTGATTACCTGGATGAATCGCCCGGACCCCATTCGGCAGAAGCAGATAGAGACTTTCCACCAGTGGATGGAGAAAAACGGGTATCCTCCGGTTGAACTCAAAATGGATGTGATGGGAGCATCGCACAAAGATATTGTGCAGGGTGTTTCCGGAGTGGCTGGAGATATTCTGGAGTGTTATGGAGGTTTTGTGAATACCTACCGTTCTGTCGGTATCTTAGAGGATGTGACTGAAGTGGCAAAGGAAATGGATTTTCCCATATCCGATACTTATTCTTCGGTGAAACCTGCGATCGTCTTTGATGGGAAACAATATGGGTTTCCTCGGAATGTTGGTGTGCGTTTTCTTTGGGTCAATTTAGAGGCTTTTGAACGAGCCGGATTATCTGCGCCACCTGCTTCATGGACGTTTGAAGAATTCGAACGAATGGGAAAGATATATGTGGATGCGTTGAATGAACCAGAGAAACCTCGATCTGTGTTTTTTCATAGGGAATTAACTGTTTTTGCGAGAACTATCTTACTTCGTTCAGCAGGTGTGGATATCTATAATGAAACGATGACGGCATCTCATCTGGACCGGCCTGAAACTGAAGCGGTCTATCAAAGGATATATCGTTGGATTAATGAATTGAGGCTAATTCCTACACTTGCCGAATCGAAAACCCTTTCGGCTGAATCGGGAACCTCTCGTGTTTTGATGCATCTCTTTAAGAACGGAAATTACGGAATGATGGATGGGGGACGCTGGGGTTTAATGCATTTCAGGAATGTCGGACCCTATCGATTGGCGGTAACGGAATTCCCACACGGGGATTACAGAAATACATTATCGGCCCACGGAACTTCGGTGGTGTATAAAGGATCAAAAAATAAAGAGTTTGCGTTCTATTTTCTCAAGTTTTTGGCCAGTGAGGAATACAATATGCAAATTGTCGAAAATGCGGATGGTTTGCCTCCGATTCCGAAATATGCCGAAACGGAAGAATTCCTGCGTCCTCCCGATCATCCAAATGAATGGGGACTTCATGGACGGATCAAAGAAATGTCTGATGAGTTGGCCATCTCGTTTTCCTATGGTCCTTTTACGCTTTTTACGCCTGTTATCCGGCACGAAAAAAATGCATTTGATAAACTCATTTCCAATCGCAGTTCTGTCAAAGAGGCAATGGTTACGCTAACGGAAGCGATTAATACGGATATGATCCGCAAAGTGAAGGAATCTCCCGAACTTTCTAAACGATATGAACAAGCACTTAAGGATCAGACTGAGATAGAACGGCTACGGGCAGCAGGGGAATTAGTCCCGTTGCATTTAATCACCAATCCTTTTTACCGTCGTTATTATGTGGATATGGGTTGGGCTTTGCCAGAAGGGGCCGAAGGCGTGGTGGCCCAAAAGTAAGGAAATGGATACAGGGTAATTTTTATGAAATATTTGTTCATAACCTTCTTTGTTACACTCGCTTTGGCCAGTGCTTTTACTTTTTACAGTTTCTCGGAACAACAAACGGAGAAAACGATTTTGCGTTGGGCGGTAGCGTTGAATCCCTCTCGTGAGAAACAGGCTGATTTATTTGAGAAATGGATGGAGGATAACGGATATCCTCCGGTAGAGTTGCAGATCGAAGGGCCCAAAGATTCGCGTAAGAATATTGTGCAAGGAGTAGCTGGGGTGGCAGGTGATATATGGGACTGCTATCGAGGAGAAATTGCTTTATTCCAGTCGGTTGGGTTACTCGAGGATGTAACAGATGTGGCAGAAGAAATGGGTTTTGGATTATCCGAGACCTATGCTGGAGTGTGGTCGGACCTGACGGTCGATGGGCGTCAATATGGATTTCCCCGTGGCGTTGAGGCACACGTTTGTTGGGTGAATGTGGAAGCTTTTGAGAGAGTCGGGTTGCCCGTTCCGCCTAAGGAGTGGTCATTCGAAGACTTTGAGCGAATAGGAAAAAAGTATGTCGAACTTTCCAATAAGCCGGGCGAACACCAAACGATTTATTTTTCGAGACAATGGGGTCTTTATGAAATAACGATCTTACTGCGATCATTAGGTGTAGATATTTTAAATGAAACCCTGACGGATTCTAACCTGGATAGCCCTGAGGCAAAAGAGATTTATACAATGCTTTATCGATGGGTGAATGATTTGAAACTTGTTCCCACAACAGCGGAAGCAAAAGCGCTTTCGTCCGGTTCGAGTGCGGCTTCCAGTAGTGTGTGGTATTTGTTTTCTAAAGGGAATTTTGGTATGAATTTTGCAGGACGCTATGGTGTGATGTTTTTTCGAGAGGTGGGCCCTGAAAAACTATCGATTAGTGAATTTCCTCATAGAGGATATCGAAACACCCTCCTTTTTGCTTCTGGGCCAGCTATCTATAAGGGATCTAAACACAAAGATCTTGCGCTTTATTTTTTGAAATTTATGGCCAGCGATGTCTACAATCAGGCGATTGTAGAAGATCCCGATTGTTTGCCTCCGTCGCCGAAATTTGCCTACGGAGAAGCGTTTGAAAGCCCGGTCGATTATCCCAATGAATGGGGTTTGCACGGGCAGATTCGTGATATGGTACATGAAATCGCGATTCCTTTTTCAGATAGTCCCTATGTTCAGAAAAGTACCTATGGCCGATATATCAATAATGCCGTTAACAATCTATTGGCTGATAGGGTTTCTGTTGATAACGCTCTGGATGAACTAGTTGATTTGCTTGAAAGGGATATTGTTCGGTTTGTCAACGAATCGGAAAAGTTGAAAGTGAAATATGAGCAACAACTGAAGGATCAAAAGGAAATCGAAAGGCTTCGTGAGGAGGGAAAGTTGGTTCCATTGCATTTGATTACGAATCCCTTTTATCGGCGTTATTATGTGGAGCAAGGATGGTCCTTGCCGGAAGGGGGTAGGCAGGCCGTCGTTTCTCGATAAGGTTTCAGCAAGTCACCGTTACATGAAGTATTTGTTTGGCATCTTGTTGATTTTTTTGACCATTGCCAGTGCGGTGACTTTTTTCAGTCTTTCTGAAAAAAATAAGGAGGTGCCGGTCCTCCATTGGGTGACAGGTTATAATGAACCGAGGGTAATTCAGACTGAATTGTTTGAACAATGGATGGTAGACAATGGTTATCCAGCCGTCGATTTGCGTATTGATACTCGGGGCAAGAACCAGGATCTTAAGAACGTAGTGCAGGGAGTGTCAGGGGTTGCCGGTGATATTTTTGAGTTTTATGCAGGGGGAATGAGCCTTTATCATTCGGTTGGGATATTGGAGGATGTGACGGATGTGGCGAAGGAGATGGGATTTGATCCCTCAGAGACTTACGAAGCTGTTCAGTCTATTTTGTCGATTGACGGTCACCAGTATGGTTTCCCTAGGAGTGTTTCCACCGGTTTTTATTGGGTGAATGTGGAGGCTTTTGAGAAGGCGGGAGTAACAGTTCCTTCTGTTTCGTGGAGCTTTGAAGAGTTCGAACAAAAGGGAAAAGCTTTTGTTCAGGCTTTGAATGATCCGGAGAAACCTCAGTCTATTTTCTTTGGGAAGGAGTTTTCCATTGCGCATCGAGGACTGATGTTACGATCGATGGGAGTTGATTTTTTCAACGAGACTATGACGAGATCGAACTGGGCTCATCCATTACATCAGAAGGTCTTTGAAATTACTTATAAGTGGACTTATGATGCGAGAATCATTCCGACGAGGTCAGAAGCTTTGTCCTTATCATCCTCAACCAGCGCAAACGTCAGTCATGTGGATAAACAGCTTTTTGCAAAAGGAGAGCTGGGATTGGTCTGGGCGGGTCGCTGGGGATTGATGAGTTATCGTTTAATTGGTCCAGAGAAACTCTCCATCAGTGAATTTCCGAATGATGGGTTTCGCAATACCTATGTAGGAGCTGCAACCATGGCTGTGTATAAGGGATCAAAGCACAAAGAACTGGCGGTGTATTTTTTGAAATTCATGACTAGCGAGGTTTTTAACGAGGATGTTATTGAGAATGCGGATGGGTTACCGCCGGTTCCACATTATGCTTTAGAAGAAAACTTTTCGCATCCTCCTGAATATCCAAATGAATGGGGGCTTCATGATCAGATACGTGAGATAGCGACAACGATTGCGATTGCCAATCCATACAGTCCCTTTGTCTTAAGAGACACTTTTAAAAGGCATGATAAAAATGCCTTCGAAAAGTTTATGGCCGGTCGTGCTTCAGCTGAGGAGGCTTTGGAAATGGCATCGCAGGAAATAGAAAGTGTAATTCAACTGAATGTGAGCAAATCAAAAGGAATGAGACAAAAATATGAAAAAAGCCTCAAAGATCAAATCGAGATAGAACGCTTGAGAGCAAAAGGAGAATTAGTGCCGTTGCATTTGATTACGAATCCTTTTTATCGGAAATACTATGTGGAACAGGGTTGGTCGTTACCAGAAGGTTGAGAAACGCTACGATATCTTTACCAAAAGGGATATTGTCATTTGAGGGAGTCTTTTCAAAATAAGGAGTCTTTGGAAGTTCCTCAAACTTAATATATTCTCATCGGATGAAATATTTATTCGTTGTTTTTTCCATTGGTCTTATCTTAGCCAGTGCATTGACCTTTTATAGTTTTTCCGAACAGCAGGATGAGAGACCGGTTTTGCGTTGGATGACAGTCGTCAATCCGGTTCGAGAAGAACAGGCAAGATTATTTGAGCAGTGGATGGAGGATAATGGGTATCCTTCGGTTGATCTGCAAATTGAGGGACCAAAGGACTCTCAAAAGAATATTGTGCAGGGGGTAGCGGGAGTAGCGGGTGATATTTTTGACTGTTACTATGGGGAAATAAATTTGTTTCAGTCGATTGGGCTACTTGAAGACGTGACAGATGTGGCAAAGGAGATGGGTTTTGGGCTTTCTGAAACGTATGAGGGAGTTCGGTCGGATCTTATTGTTGAAGAACGCCAGTATGGATTTCCCCGTTGTGTTGCTACGTATGTTTACTGGTCGAATATAGACGCGTTTGAAAAAGTCGGGTTATCGGTTCCACCCAGGGTATGGACGTTTGAAGAGTTTGAGAGGATCGGAAAACATTATGTCGAACTTTCCAATAAACCGGGTGAACACCAGACAGTTTATTTTTCGACTCAATGGAGCTTTATTCCAACGATCATGTTACTCAGGTCTATGGGTATAGATGTCTATAATGAGACAATGACAGGTTCTTATCTGGATACGCCTGAGGCAAAAGAGCTTTATGCGATGCTTTATCGATGGGTCAATGATTTGCATCTTATCCCGACTGTAGCGGAGTCGCGGGCTCTCTCTTCTCAGTCGACTCGGACGGATAAAGGAATTATTTATCTATTTTCTAAGGGTAATTTTGGTATGATCTTTGCCGGGCGTTATGGACTGATTTATTTTAGAGAGGTTGGTCCAGAAAGGGTATCGATCAGTGAATTTCCTCATCAAACTTACCGCAATATTCTTTCCTTTGCTCGTAGTTCAACAGTATACAAGGGTTCAAAACATAAAGATCTCGCTGTTTATTTTTTGAAATTCATGGCCAGTGATGTCTATAATCAATCGATTGTCGAAGATCCGGATGGATTACCTCCGTCACCAAAATTTGCCTACGGGAAAACATTTTCGCATCCTGAGGCTTATCCGAATGAATGGGGGCTGCACGACCAAATTCGTGATGTGGTGACTGAAAGAGGCGTTTCTTTTTCTTACAGCCCTTTTCTTCAGATGAATTCTCTTTTTCGCTATGAAAGAGACACGATGGATAGTGTATTGGCTGATCGGATTTCTATTGATAAGGCGCTCGATGAATTAGCAAATACGATTAAAGGAGCTATGATGAAATTTGCTAATAAATCGGAAAGACTGACGGTTAAATATAAAAAACAATTAGAGAATCAGGAAGAAATAGAACGACTACATGCTGAGGGGAAAATGATCCCACTGTCTTTGATTACCAATCCGTTTTATCAGCGTTATTATGTGGACCAAGGGTGGTCGGTGCCGGAGGAATAAAGACTATAGCAGTGATTTCTGTCGTAAGAAAAGGGATGTTGTAATAATTGAGCTAGTTTCTGAGAATGGCTCCTCTTTGAAGATAACCAAGACCTAATATTCTCTTAGTTTCATGAAATATCTATCTGCTGTCATTGCTGTCCTACTCATTGTGGCCAGTGCCCTGACGTTTTATAGTTTTTCGGAACAACAGACTGATCGAACGGTTTTGTATTGGATAACAGCCACGACGCCAACTCGAGAAGAGCAGGCTAAGTTGTTCGAAAAATGGATGGAAGATAATGGATATCCTCCTGTCGAACTGCGTATTGAGGGGCCAAAGGAAGTAAAAAAGAATATTGTACAGGGAATAGCCGGGGTGGCGGGTGATATCTTTGACTGTTATCCAGGTGAATTGGTTACGTTTCAGTCGATTGGATTACTCGAAGATGTGACGGATGTTGCCGAGGAAATGGGCTTTGGGCTTTCTGAGACATATGCCGAAATTTCGTCGGAATTGATAGTGGATGGTCGCCAGTATGGATTTCCTCGCAGTGTCAATGCCATGGTTTGTTGGGCGAATGTGGAAGCGTTTGATAGAATAGGGCTTCCTGTTCCACCGACATCATGGACGTTTGAAGAATTTGAGCGAATCGGAAAAAGCTATGTCGAACTTTCCAATGAACCAGGTGAACATCAGATGGTTTATTTTTCGAGTGATTGGAATCTTTTTCAGAGGACGATCTTACTCAGATCAATGGGAGTCGATATTTTCAATGAAACGATGACGGGTTCTAATTTGGATACACCTGAAGCAAAAGAACTTTATGAGATGATGTATCGGTGGGTGAATGATTTGCAACTTATCCCAACCGCTGCTGAATTAAAAGAGCTTGCTTCGGGATCGAGCCAAACTTCCCGAGCAGAGATGCATCTATTTTCCCAAGGTAATTTCGGTATTGCCTTTGCCAGTCGTTGGGGACTGATGTACTTCAGAGAAGTGGGTCCTCCAAAATTATCGATTAGCGAATATCCGCATCGATCGTACCGAAATACTCTTATCTACGCGAGTTGTTCAGCCGTGTATAAAGGTTCGAAACATAAAGATCTCGCGATTTATTTTCTAAAATTTATGGCGAGCGATGCCTTTAACAGAGGAATTGTCGACAACCCTGACGGGTTCCCTCCGGTGCCGAAGTTTGCTTATGAAGAAGCGTATTCATATCCTCCTGAACATCCCAATGAATGGGGTCTTCATGATAAGCTTCGGGATGTCGCCAATGAAATAGCGATTCCCCGTTCGTATAGCTTATTCATTCAGGGTAATATGCTTCTTCGACTGGAAAAGAATGCGATGGACAGCCTGTTGGCCGATCAAATTTCTGTTGACGATGCACTGGAGCAATTAGTCGTTTCGATTGAGAAAGACATGCTACGGTTTACTAATGAGTCAGAAAGTCTTAAAGCGAAGTATGAAAAGCAGTTAAAAGATCAAAAGGAAATTGAAAAGCTTCGTGAAGAAGGAGAAATGGTTCCTTTGCATTTGATTACCAATCCTTTTTATCGGAAGTATTATGTGGACCAGGGTTGGTCGTTATCGGAAAGTTGAGAAGAAATTGCCAAAATTCTCTTAGAAACTGTCTCTTGGTCAAAAAAGGGATGTTGTCATGGTTGAGATAGTTTCTAAATGTGTTTTGTTTTCAAAACCATCTAGCGATTAACATCATCTCTTTTGAATGAAATATCTATTCACCGTCATATCTGTTGTGCTTGTTGTGGCCAGCGCTTTGACGTTTTATAGTCTTTCAGAACAACAGAGTGAGCGGACGATTTTATATTGGATTGCCGGAGTCAATCCAGCTCGAGAAGAACAGGCTGAGTTATTTGAGAAATGGATGGAGGATAATGGATACCCTCTAGTTGAACTGCGGATTGAAGGACCCAAAAAAGCTCCCAAAAACATTGTTCAAGGAGTGGCCGGAGTTGCGGGAGATATTTTTGACTGCTATCAGGGAGAAGTGATTCGGTTTCAGTCGATTGGGCTACTGGAAGATGTGACGGATGCAGCTGAGGAAATGGGGTTTGGGCAATCTGAAACTTATGCGGAGGTCTGGTCGGATATGATAGTGGATGGGCGTCAGTATGGATTTCCTCGCAGTGTCGATGCCATGGTCTGTTGGGTGAATTTGGAGGCTTTTGAGAAAGTGGGGGCATCCGTTCCACCTACTGTATGGACATTTGAAGAGTTTGAGAGAATCGGAAAACGTTATGTTGAACTTTCCAATGAACCGGGTGAACATCAAACGGTTTATTTTACAAGGCATTGGGGTGTACATGCAACTCTGGCGATGTTCAGGTCTATGGGGATCGACGTGTATAATGAGACAATGACGGGTTCGAATTTGAATACAGCCGAGGCAAAAGAACTATATGCCATGCTTTATCGATGGGTGAATGATCTGAAACTGATTCCGACTGCGGACGATGCGAAGACGCTCACTGCGGGATCGAGTCGAACTTCCAGTGGTCACATGTATTTATTTTCGCAAGGCAATTACGGTATTACCTTTGCCGGGCGTTATGGGATGATGTTCTTCAGGGAAGTGGGGCCAAAAAAAATATCAGTCAGCGAATTTCCCCATCAAAAATATCGTAACGCTTTTCTCTATGCCTGTGGTTCCGCTGTCTATAAAGGTTCGAAACATAAAGATCTCGCCATCTATTTCCTGAAATTCATGGCCAGTGATGCCTATAATCAGGGAATTATCGAAAATCCGGATGGATTACCTCCGTCACCAAAATTTGCGCATCAGGAGGCATTTTCGTATCCTGTGGAGCATCCGAATGAATGGGGATTACATGATCAGATTCGTGATATGGCGAGTGAAATAGGGATTCCCTTTGCCTATAGTCCATTTATTCAGATGAGTACATTTAGCCGGCTAGAAAAGAATGCATTGGACAGTTTGTTGGCTGATCGAATTTCGGTCGAAGATGCACTCAATGATTTAGCTGTTTCGATTGAAAAGGATATGGTTCGGTTTATCAGCGAGTCGCAAAGATTGAAAACGGTATATGAAGAGCGACTGAAGGACCAAAAAGAGATCGAAAAGCTTCGTCAAAGAGGAGAAATGGTTCCCCTTCATTTGATTACGAATCCTTTTTATCGCCGATATTATGTAGATCAAGGGTGGTCATTGCCGGAAGGCAACGATGACGAGTTGGTTGCTTTATCGATAGAATAGAAAGAGAAAAGAAATGGCTTTTAAGATCTTTTCTTTTCAAAACACTTGAATAGGGATACGCTGGTATTTCATTCATGAGAATTCTCTTTGGCATTCTGTTATTCCTGCTGCTCATTGGAAGCTTTGTCACATATTTCAGCTTTCCGGAAACTCAAAAAGAACCCAGGGTTTTATACTGGGTTATTGATGGGATTCCCGCACGAAAACACCAGGCTGCTGTGTTCGAAAAATGGATGTCTGATAATGGGTATCCAGCTGTTGATTTACGGGTTGAAGTTTTAAAGAGTCAGGATCGCAATATTGTGCAGGGAGTATCCGGAGTTGCCGGTGATATTTTGGATTGTTATAAGGGGGAAATCCAACTCTACCAATCGATTGGACTATTGGAAGATGTGACGGATGGCGCCAGAGAGATGGGGTTTGATGTAACACAGACTTATCCGGCTATTCAGTCCGCTATGATGGTGGATGGGCGTCAATATGGGTTTCCCCGTAATGTGGGAGCAGACATGTTCTGGGTGAATGTAGATGCTTTCGAAAAAGTGGGGCTGCCCATACCTCCTGCAACCTGGACGTTTGATGAGTTTGAACGAGTGGGCAAAGCCTATGTTGAACGTTCCAATGTCCCAGGGAAATTTCAGTCGGTTTATCTAACCCAGAACCTACGATCTGACATTCGAGTTGTTTTTCTCAGGTCAATGGGAGTGGATATGTACAATGAAACGATGACAAGTTCTTCTCTTGAGCGACCAGAGGCCGAAGAGCTCTACGAACTTTTTTATCGATGGACCAATGATTTAAAAATCTTGGCAACCAAAGAAGTATCGACGGCTCTCTCTTCCGGATCGGATGTGCAATCGAGCGCACGACTGTATCTTTTTTCTCAAGGTAATTTTGGTCTTCTTTTTGCGGGCAGATGGGCCTTGATGTATTTCAGGGAGATAGGCCCGGAGAAACTTTCGGTAAGTGGAACGCCTTATCAGAGTTTTCGAAATGCTGCGCTTGGCTATGGCGCTTCTGCGGTTTACAAGGGTTCTAAGAATAAGGACTTAGCCTATTATTTTCTGAAATTTATGGCGAGTCCCGCTTTCAATAAAGAAATTATTCGCAATAGCGATGGGCTTCCGCCTGTTCCAACATACGCAACCCTGAAAGAGTTTTCTCAACCTGAACAATATCCAGGGGAATGGGGGCTGCATGACCGATTTCGAGAAGTGGCAGAGGAGATAGCTATATCGTTTTCCTATTGTCCTTTTATTCCATTACGGATAACGGAGCGATATGAGCAGGCTGCTTTGGATAAATTTCTGATGGATCGGATGTCAGCGAAAGAAGCTCTTAAAGAGGCGGCAGATAGAATCGAAAAGGATATTCTTCACTTTGTTTCTCAGTCAGTCCGATTGAAGAAAAAGTATGAGAGACTTCTGTGGAACCAGAAGGAAATCGAACGATTACGGGCTGCTGGTGAAATGGTTCCATTGGAACTCATTACCAATCCTTTTTACCGACGATATTATGTGGAAAAAGGATGGTCTCTGTCGATAGATGCGGAATAGCTTGAGTTCTCTCGAAGCCGTTTAGAGTTTATTGTTAACGTAAGTGACGAAAGCGTTTACCTAATGAAATATCTATTTGCGATTGTGTTGATTGGTTTGGCTGTGGCCAGTGTTTTGACTTTTTCTAATTTGTCGGAAAAAGCGGAGACGCCGGTGCTTCATTGGATGACGTATTACAGTGAGCCTAGGGTTAAGCAAACTGAGCTCTTTGAGAAATGGATGGTTGAGAATGGATATCCATCCGTTGATTTACGAATTGATGTGATTGGTAAAAATCAGAAGGAAAAAAACATCATCCAAGGAGTTTCTGGAGTTGCGGCAGATATCTTCGACTGTGGTTTTGGTGATGTGGATCTCTATCATTCCGTTGGTATGTTGGAGGATGTGACAGAGGTAGCTGTTGAAATGGGATTTGAGCCGTCAAAAACATATTCATCCGTTCAGTCGTTATTTGTGGTGGATGATCGTCAGTATGGATTTCCCCGTTTGGTCTCGGCTGGGTTTTTTTGGGTGAATGTTGAAGCTTTTCGAAAGGCTGGAGTGAATATGCCGTCTGGTAATTGGTCTTTTGATGAGTTTGAACGAATGGGAAAAGCTTTTGTTAAAGCTTTGAAGGTTTCTGGAGAACGACAATCGATTTTTCTGACGGGCCAATTTACCATGCCACATCGCATTCTGATGCTGCGTTCTATGGGAGTGGATATTTTTAATGAAACCCAGACAGCATCAGCATTAAGTCATCCTGCTTATGAAGAAGTTTGCGAGATTGTCAAAAAATGGACCTATAAGGATAAGATTATTCCCAGTGCGATTGAAGCCCAGTCGTTGAGTACTCAGACCAGAGCGGATACACAAGTCAATCAACAATTGTTTGCCAATGGAAACTACGGTTTACTGTGGGCAGGGCGATGGGCTTTGATGAGTTTTCGAATGATTGGTCCAGAAAGACTCGCTGTTTGCGAATTTCCAAATATAGGTTTTCGAAATAGTCTAGTAGGAGCTGCTCCGGTGGCTATTTATAAAAAGTCCAAGCACAAAGAATTGGCTTACTACTTCCTTAAGTTTTTGGCCAGTGATCCCTTTAATATGAACACGGTGCGAAATGCGGATGGGCTTCCTCCAATCCCTGAATACGCCAAGTTGAATGAGTTTTCGCATCCCGTAGAGTATCCAAATGAATGGGGTCTTCACGATCAGATCCGTGATATGACAACTTCTCTTGGTATTCCTTTCCCGTCGAGTCCTTTTGCTTTGACCCAAGTCTTCATGCGACATGATAAGAATGCTTTCGACAAATTTATGGCAGGTCGTTTGTCTTTGAGTGAAGCCCTGAAAGAAGCTTCAGAAGCTATTGATGCTCATATGCAATACAATGTGAACCAATCGATGGAACTTAAAGAAAAGTATGATCGGTTGATTCAAAACCAGAAAGAGATTGAACGTTTGCGCTCACGGGGCGAGTTGGTTCCGTTACATTTGATTACCAATCCTTTTTATCGGCGGTATTATGTCGAAAAGGGGTGGTCTTTGCCGGAGGGTGCAGAAACTGTCTCTAACAGTTCGGCTAAATTGTTTAGCCAAAAATAAGGGCTCGAAGTTTGTAAGCGGTTGCAAAAATAAAGCGATCTTTTAAGACGGGGCCGGGAACTGCGATTTCATCTTGCTCGGTTTGCCAAATAGGTTCTACCTGTGTGCTGCCTGTTTGAATATGAAAGAAGCACTTTTTGGTCGCTCCATAGTAATTGCCGTCGGGATCTTGTTTGAGGCAGTTGTAGGTATCTTGTCCAAAGGAATTATCAAGAGTGATTTCATCAATGATATTTTTTTGAATTGGATCGATAAGAATTAATCTGGGAGCTCGATAAGTTTCCGGTTGTTCGTTATCAAAGACCTTTCGGGAGATGATGGCATAAACAAGACCTTCATTGGTCGTGAGGAGCGAATTGACGTCTGCTATTTCGGAGATACCAAAGTCGCCTTGCCAGGTAATTTCTTCTTTTTGAGGGTCCCATAGATTGAAGGTGCCTTGTTTGGCTACCGGTTTAGCGCCTGTTCCAGGTTCGATGGACCAACCGATGAGGATTTGTTGAAGATCAGAGAGCCAACAGAGCGAGACGGGACTGCAGCCATTGACAAGATCTTTATAGGCTTTGAAGATTTTTGAGATAGGATCAAAACTTCCAAGGATACCTCCGGTAAGACCGTAATCCGGGACAGCGCCCATCCATATTTTATCGAGCGGATCTCCTAGCAGAGCATAGGGTCTGTAGGCTATGGGATCGGGTGAGCCATAGTCACAGGGGTTGTCATCTGGCGTTGTACCAAAGGCATATGGTTTGTCTGGATCGTAAAGGGAGAGTCGACCTTGAGGGTAGGAGCCAATGAATAGTTTCCCTTTGTGATTGGCCATTGAATAGGCTTCACCAAAGGAGACACTGCATTGGCCTAGATCCTCAAGATTCGATCCGTCTGGATTGACGCGAAAGAGGTGCTCCGGAAGTAGACTGGAGCCGTAGATGGCATTGTCGGGTCCAAGATGAAGAGAAAAGAGATCCGTGCCTCCACCTTCCCAGTTAAGGGTCAGAAGTTTGTCCTGATCTGGGCGGTCTGGATGAGAGAGTTTTATTTGTCGGTTGGTTCTGGTCTCGAAGTCATCCATTGTGGCAACTGTTCCATCCGCAAAGGTTACTTCGAAAGTAGAGCCTCTGGCTGGAAAAGGGCAGGGAGGTGCTGCTTTTTCAATGGGAAGAACAGCCATGCCTTCGATGCGATAATCTTGCTGAGGTGTTGTGATGTAGAGAAGACCGTCTTTCCCTTTAAAGAAAGGGTTTTCTTTTTTGAGGGTTTCTGAATCGATGATGGAAGAGTCAATGCTTTGGTAAGCCCCTGTTTGGGGATTGATCGTAATGATGTGATTATGACAGACAGAGACAATGGCTGCTAAGGTTCCATCATCTCCACAAAGCGGGTACAGGTAGAGATCGATGTCATCCATTTTTCCAAATCGAGTGAATTCTCTGGTGGAAGGATCGAATCGAGTGAGTGATGCACCTGTCCAAGCTCCAATATAGATAGAGCCATCGGGCCCTTCAGTAATGCCAGTGGGAAATTTAGCCAAATCGGGATCAATGGGGCCTAAATCTTCTAGTCCTTTGTCATTTGTCCGATCATAGGCATGTAAATGTCCTGGGTAGGCGGACCCCACGTAGAGGATGCCTGTCTTTTGGCTCCGATACGCGGCGGTTGGATAGTCGGCTCCTTCGAGTCCCGTGTACAATTGTTGGCAATGACCAGTCTCTAGATCGATATCAATGACGAAGAGACCGCCATTGTTTTGACCATAGGTCCCGAGGAGTGATTTTTCTCCTTTTTCATCTGTCCATGGATGGAGTCGAAGCCAGTTCGTTTCTTTTACGGGGATTCCGATTTCTTCAATATGGGGCATGCTCAAGGTGAGGTGAATGAGGATTAACTGATAGTTCTAGAGGGCTTTCTTTTTTTAAAAGAAGAAAAAGAGAGGAAAAAATCTATGAATTTTCAGATAGAATTTTAGCTTGGGCTTCCTGCTAGGACTTCCCGGGAAAGTTTTCCGGTCTTATCCGCGTATTCACGAAAGAGTTTCAAGTAACTTTCGAATTGTTTGAGAGAAACTCCCGGGGGGGTTTGATGATCAACTCCGACAACAAAACCTCCTTTGGCAGCAATGGGCATGAGCCGCTCGAATTCTGCTCTCATGGCATCTTCTCCTTTGGTCATGGTCATTTTATCAAAATGACCGAGGAATTTCATTTTTGGATGATCTTTTCTGAGCTCTGCCAAGTCGAGGCCGGCTTGTCTTTCAAGAGGAAGAATTCCATCGAGGCCTGATTCTTCGAACCAATTGGCCGCCATGGTGACGTCACCGTCGGAATCAATCAATGGAATCGTTCCCAGTTTTCTCAAAGCTGGGATGATCTTTTGATAATAAGGATGCATGAACTCATCGTAGAGTTCTTTGGAGAGCATGGGGCCATTGTTGTAGCTCATGTCTTCGGCAAAAGTCATAAAGTCCGGCTGAGCGAAAGTGGAAAGTTCTTCGATAATGGCGAGGATCCACTCCGTCAGATCGGAATTAATCCGATGCATCAAATCCGGGTCATCGTAGAACATGTAGAAGTGAGGTTCGATACCGAAGAGAGTTCTGGGAACCCAGAAGAAGCCATTGACAGTAAACCAAATGACAGTATCGCCTCTTTGTTGGTCCTCACATATTTTATCCCATATCTTGTGGTCGACAGCAGGGAGGGGAAAAAGATGTTTTTTGATTTTATCGTAATCGTCGGCCGTTTCGATGAGTGGAGCGCCATGATAGGCTGGTTTGGGACACTCCGAGGTGAATTCCCAAAACCAATGCTGCTGGTACACTTCCAGATCAAAATGATGACAAATGTCAGCGTATTGGTGTTCTGCTAAATGTGTTGGTAGGCCTTCTGTATGCCAACGAGCGATTGTTTCATCCCACCAGGGAGCCCATTCGATGACCGGTAGTCGATCGAAGGGCTGAAAATTCATGATGGCCTGGAAACGTTCACGAGCGTTCATTTCCGGAAGACTTTGCGGATTATCAGCAGACATAAATTTTTCGGGGGGGAGGCTTAAAAATCAGAGTTTGATTGTAGGGGGAAAATTGTTTTTTAAAGTCGCACTGAGTCTAATGGATTAACGGATTCCGAGATTGGGGGAATTGTTCCTTGGGTCAAGATTTCTGGAAGTTAATATTTGGAAGGAATGATCCTTTATTTCATAAAACATTTGTGGTCTGCTCAAAGGCACTTTGTAACGGGAATGTTTAAAACTACCTCATGGAAAAAATAGCGATTGGTACGCGTCGCGAATTATTCGTAGACGATTTCTTGATTGAAGAGAGAGAAAAATTGGATCTTTATCTGCACCACCCAGAACGAAGAGAAATAGCTTTGACTTTCGATGGTCCGTGCGATGATCGGACGGCAGGTGCTTATAGGGTGCTGGAAGATGGTGATAGAGTCAGAATTTATTACCGGGCTTGTATTCCAGATCTTGGGAAAGAGGATTATAAGGGAACGGCAGTGGCAGAAAGTTTTGATGGTGGCCTTTCTTTTCAGAAACCAGTTCTTGGGTTTGTCGAATGGAAGGGTTCTCGGGAGAACAATTTGATTGCTCTGGAAACCGCACCAACGGTGCCACCTCCTTTTATCGATGAAAATCCGGATTGTCCCGTTGCGGAGCGCTACAAGGGAATCTCAGCCGTTTGGAAAAAGCCTTATTTGATGGTGTCTGAGGATGGTCTCAAATGGCGCCGTTTACGTGATGAACCGATGCAGATGGAAGGGCAATTTGATACCATCAATGTGGCCTTCTGGGATACGATTAAAAAAGTTTATCGCTGCTATACTCGTTATTATGAGGACATTGAAGAGGATAGCGAGGCGAGTGATGTTCTAGGAGAAAAACCAACGGTTTGCCGAGCCATCCAAAGTGCCGAATCGTCCGATTTTGTTCATTGGAGTAAGCCAATTCATAATGAATATACGGATGCTTTAGGCGAAACTCAACTGTATACCAATGCTACGATTCCTTGTCCCGGTGCAGAGCATATCTATTTGGCTTTTCCAAATCGCTACGTGCAGGAACGTGTTTTTAAAAAAGGCCATATGTATCCCGGGTGTAATGATGCGCTTTTTATGACAAGTCGGGATGGTTATCACTGGAGCCGATTTACAGAGGCCTGGGTTCGACCGGGCCTGGACGATTTGAACTGGACCGACCGAAATAATTATCCCATTTGGGGAATCGTTCAAACTTCTGAAAGGGAATGGTCTATGTATATCTCGGAGCATTACCGTCATGAACAAGTGCCGGGGCAACTTCGTCGTTTGTCGATTCGACCATATGGATTTTCTTCATTGAGGGCAGGGCATGCAGGAGGGCATTGCCTGACCAAGCCATTGATAATGGAGGGGGAGGATCTGAGGGTAAATTTTGCTACCTCAGCTGCGGGTATGCTTAAAGTTGCCCTATGTCATGAAGATGGGAGTGAGATGAATGGTTTTGGGTTCGAAGATATGGAACCGATGTGGGGAGACGATTTGGATCGTTCTGTTGTTTGGAAAAATGATAAAGGTATAGCCCAATTTTCAGGTCGACCTGTTCGAATCAAATTCTATCTGAAGGATGCGGATCTATATGCCTTTCGTTTCCTCAACGTTAGGTGAGGGTTTTTTATAGAAATGTTCTCTTTTTTAATTGTTATAAAATCTACTTATGAAAGAAGTTACTATTGGTACTCGTCGTGAACTGTTTGTTGACGAATTTTTGATTGCAGAACGAGAGGGAGTGAAGTTACACCTCCATTGCCCTGAACGAAGAGAGGTTTCCTTGACCTATGATGCTCCATGGGAATCGAATTCTGCCTTTGCCTACAGAGTTCTACAGGATAGGGATACCATCCGGCTTTATTACCGAGCTTGTATCCCTGATCCAGAAAAAGAGGGTTATAAGGGTACAGCTATGGCGGAGAGTTTTGACGGTGGTTTAACCTTTCAGAAGCCTAATCTGGGTTTGGTTGAATGGGAAGGTTCTAGGGAAAATAATCTCCTAGCTTTAGAGGAATCGCCAACGATTCCACCCCCGTTTATTGATGAAAATCCAAATTGCCCTTCTGAGGAACGTTATAAGGGTATTTCAGCTGTTTGGAAAACGCCTTATGTGATGACATCGGCCGATGGAATTCGATGGAGACGACTCCATGAAAAACCGATGGAAATGGAGGGAACTTTTGATACGGTGAATGTTGGATTTTGGGATACGATAAAGGGTGTTTATCGTTGTTATACCCGGTATTTCGAACGCATAACAGAAAATGCGGAGGAGAGTGATGTGTTGGGTGAAAAACCGACAGTTTGCCGGGCCATCCAAAGCGCTGAGTCCGATGATTTTATTCACTGGGGCAAACCTGTTCATAATGAATATGCCGACACCTTAGGCGAGACCCAGCTATATACTAATGCCACGATTCCGTGTCCCGGTGCAGAACATATCTACTTGGCTTTCCCCAATCGCTATGTGCAGGAACGCATTTTTAAGAAAGAAAGTCCTCGTCCTGGTTGTAACGATGCCTTGTTTATGGCGAGTCGCGATGGTTATCGCTGGAGTCGATTTACCGAAGCATGGGTTCGACCCGGTTTGGATGATTTGAACTGGACTCACCGAAATAATTATCCGGTTTGGGGTATCGTCGAGACTTCGAAAACAGAATGGTCGATCTACATTTCCGAGCATTATCATCAAGAAGATATACCTGGTCGCCTTCGTCGTTTATCCATTCGTCCACACGGATTTGCCTCATTGCGAGCAGGGCATAAAGGAGGCTATTGTTTGACGAAACCTTTGATAATGGATGGCGACGATCTGCGAGTGAATTTTTCAACATCGGCAGCGGGTTCGATGAAGATCGCTTTATGTGATGAGAATGGAAAGGAAATAGAAGGTTTCGGTTTTAAGGATATGGAACCCATGTGGGGCGATTCTCTCGATCACTCTGTTCAATGGAAAGAAAATCGAAACATGGCTTCGCAAAAGGGTCACCCAGTGCGTCTGAAATTTTCTTTATCGGATGCAGATATCTTTGGGTTTCGATCTGTTTAGAAGATTCTCTGTCAGTAAGTGATCGTTTTTACCTTAAAACGCTTTCATGTGAGCAGACTTGTGTTATATATTCTGCTTTTGCTCATATCCCCTAACAAATGAATCGAAAACAATTTATTTCAACATTGGGAGTCGGCGCAGCTGGGCTGATGACTTTTGGGTGTAAAAACAGCATAGCGACAACCAAAGCTTTGCCAGTTTTTTCAATGGAGAATCCGGATGCGTTCTGGGCTGCGGTGCGCGATGAATTTCCCCTTACGAGGGAAAGGACCTATATGAATAATGGCGGATTGGGTCCAGCGTCTTCGAGAGTCTTGAACGCGGTTCAAGCCAAGATGAAGGAACTGCAGGAAACTTCTGAGTCCGGGCATGACGAGATAATGGATGAAACTCGGGCAGTTGCCGCTGATTTTTTGGGAGCTGATACTGATGAAATTTGTTTTACTCGAAATTCGACAGAAGCAAATTCGATTATAGCTGCCGGATTGAAACTGAAAGAGGGAGACGAAGTGATTTTTGAGTCTCATGCCCATCCCGGAGGAGGGATAGCCTGGATGAATCGGCAAAAGCGCCATGGTGTGAAGGTAAAGATCTTTGATCCGGATCCTGATTCGATAGAGGGTAATCTCAACCGTATTGAAGCCTTGATTACGCCAAAAACTCGAGTGATTCAGCTCAGTCATGTAACAGCGCCGACCGGTATTTTATTTGATGTTAAGGCAGTTGCTCAGATGGCTCGCGAGCGTGATATCTGGTTTCACATTGATGGAGCACAGAGCGCCGGCATGTTTCCTTTCAATTTACATGAGATCGGGTGCCATTCCTATGGCACCAGTGGTCATAAGTGGATGGGTGGCCCCAGAGGAACGGGCATTCTATATATTGCCAAGGATCATATGGATGAGGTCGAGGCGAGCCATGCAGGCGCTTATTCCGGTCCGTATGAATTTCCAGATACATTTACTTATGTTCCGAGGGCTCAGCGGCATGAATATGGAACGCGTAATACGGAAATCATTGCGGGCTTGGCTGTAGCGATGCAGTTTCAGAATTCGATCGGAATGGACCGGATTGCAGCCTATGGGCAGGGACTGGCCACTTATTTACAAAAGGGGTTGCGAGAGATTGATAGCGTAGAAGTGCTGACACCTGAAGATCTTCGTATGTATCGATCCATGACGACTTTTAAGTGTGCAAAAGTGGATTTCCATAATTTGTACGAGTCTTTATCGCATGATTATCATTTTCGTTGTCGGATTGTTGAGGAACGAGGACTTAATGCTGTTCGTATCTCAACTCATCTTTATAATTCGAAAGCTGATTGTGATCGAGTTATGGAGAGTGTTCAGGATATCCTCCGGAAGGCTTAATCATCTTATTTTTAAAACAAAAAGGCGACGAGGACATACTCTCGTCGCCTTTTTTATAAATGAGAAGACGTCTTTACTCGATTTCCACAATCATTTCGATTTCAACGGGAACGTTAAGAGGAAGAGAACTGAAACCGGCAGCAGCTCGAGCATGGCGTCCTTTTTCACCGAATACTTCACCCATCAGATCGGAACAACCGTTGATGACTTGCGAATGACGAGTAAAGGTATCAGTGGCATTGACCATTCCAAAGAGTTTTACGACACGTTTTACCTTTGAGAGATCTTCAATTTCTCCTTTAAGGGTTGCGAGAAGGGCAATGCCTACTAGACGAGCTGTTTCGTAGCCTTCTTTTTCGGTCAGATTAAGTCCAATTTTTCCAGTGATAACAGAGCCATTTTCATTTTTGGGAAGATGTCCCGAAAGAAAGATGAGATTTCCACTCCGAACGGCTCCGACGTAATTGGCGATGGATTTGCTGGGAGTGGGTAACTCGATGCCCATGCTGGCAAGGGCTGCTTCGGGTGATTCAGTAATGGATTCTGTCTCACTT
>JANQKU010000198.1 GCA_028280955.1 Opitutaceae bacterium | reverse complement strand
AGAGCCAAAAATGAATACAGGCTCTACTATTCCGGAGGAGATGCTGCCGATCATCAACGTATTTGCCTAGCCACGGCATCATTGACATCACCAACTCTTTTCAAACGTCAGGGGATCATTCTCGATCTCGGAGAAAAAGGTAAGTTCGATGCTCAGTGGTGCGTCCTCCCCTGTGTTCATCGATTCGGAGATAAGTGGCATCTTTATTACAGTGGTCATGAAGGTAGTGATCTCGGATTACAATCCTTCCCCGGTATTGGATTGGCCATCAGTAACGACGGCATTCATTTCCAAAAATATTCCTTAGAACCAATCATCACGGGAAATCAAACAGCAGAATTTCCTGATAACAGAGGTGTCGCTGGAGGAGGAACAATCTTGAAAGATCTTCTTTCGGACGGAAAAACTCGCTATCGAATGTATTACACTCTCGCCGTTGGCAAAAAAAGTAATGACGTCCGAATTGATCAGGAGAAACATTGTGCTGTCTGCCATAGCACAGATGGTATTCATTGGACAGATCATCGATTAATTCTGAGTCCGAGGCGAGACGTCGCAAACGAAGATATTGCCGTAGCCGCACCCTTTGTCTGGAAAGAAAAAAATCTTTATCGAATGCTCTACTGCGGCATTGGAACCCGCTGGGGATACTATTCTATCTCGGAAGCAGTCAGTGAAGACGGATACGAGTGGTATCGTGGAGAAGGTGATGAAAATCTGTCACTGGCTCCCCAGCTCTCTTCCTCTTGGGAATCTCAAATGGTCGAATACCCCTGCGTTATCAAAGAACAAAATCACCTACGGCTTTTCTATTGTGGAAACGAATATGGAAGCACGGGCATTGGCACAGCTGTTACGGAAGTCGTAAAATAAAAATACAATCACTAATGAAGGGTATATTCATAAATACATGGCATTACTCATGCTCCAATATTCAACCATATAAAAACTACTCATGAACAAAGTTAAAAACATTGCCTTAGTCGCTCATGACAATCGAAAACGCGACTTGATTGAATGGGTCGAATGGAATTATCAAGTTCTCTTAAAACATAACCTGATTTGCACCGGAACAACCGGTCGAAAATTAGAAGAAACGTTGGAGAAGAAAATAGCCGATGAAAAATTGCTCTCCAAATTCAATGGAGTAAAACTGCTTAAATCAGGTCCTCTTGGAGGTGATCAACAACTGGGGGCTCTCATCACCGATGGAGAAATCGACATGGTGATTTTTTTCTGGGATCCCATGCAACCGCAACCTCATGATGTCGATGTCAAAGCTCTCTTGAGGATAGCCGTCTTATACAATGTCCCAGTTGCCTGTAATCGCTCTACGGCAGATTTTCTGATATCCTCTCCTCTAGTCGGAGAAGTCTACGAACCTGTTTTAAAAGATTATAGTGAATATCTCAGCCGGACAATTGACTAAATAAAGCATCTATTAGAGGACAGCATTCATAACTTCCCACTTGCAACAAAATATAGAGCCACTCACGCAGTCGACCTGACAACCGCCATCAATTCGAAGCATCCACAGAGTTTTAAAGAATCTCTAAGACAGATTCCGGCGGTCGACCCAAAGCCGCTTTTTCTCCTTTCAAAACAATAGGTCGTTCCATTAACTTCGGATTATCGACCATCAAACGTAGCCATTCTTTCCGACTACGCTGGTCCTCTTTTGAAAGGCCTAACTCTTTAAAGAGAGCTTCTTTTGTGCGAATCAACTGTAATGGTTCCAAACCTAACTTAGTACAAATCTTGTCTAGTTTATTCATGGATGGAGGCGTATCCAGATACTCAATTATTTCGATCGATTCTTTCTTTTCTTCCAGTAGAGCTAAAGTGGATCGACTTTTACTGCACCTTGGATTGTGGTAGATGGTAACCTTATTCATAATTATTTTTTTATGTACTTAAATGAAATCTTTTTTCATCCATTTCGTAAAGCAAAGGTTCTCCTTTTAAATGCCTTTGAATATTATCCAGGCATACGGTATGCATGGGATGAAGCCGTTCTGGATCAGGGGGCCATTCAGATAAGGGGCATTGATGAGCCGTCAAAATCAGATTGGGATAATTCCTCGCCGGATGTTTCTCAGGTAATTCATCATTCCCATCCAATACATCCAGACCGGCCCGCAAACGACCACTCTCCAATTCTTGAAACAAGGCTTCCTGATCAATGATCGCTCCTCGAGCTGTATTAATGATAATGCCATTATCCGGTAATTTCGCCAATAATTCAGCCGTGACACTATGCCGGGTCTTTTCATTCAAACCGGCCATAACCACGATCGTATCACATTTTTCAAATAATTCTTCCAGTGAATCGACCTGGGCAGGCTCAGATTCGGAAACGAAGGGATCATAGATCGTTACATCTGTCCCAAAAACTCGGCAAAATTTATAAAATTGTCGAGCGATGACTCCAAATCCATAAATTCCCACCTTACTATTGAGAAGAGAACCATTCCTTTCGACATGCGAGAGTTTCCATTGCCCTTCACGTTTAATTTCTATGTGTTCTCGCAAGTTTTTAAAACAAGCCAATAGGAGAGCAAAGGTCGCCTCCGCCACATAGTAGGCTTGCCCCGGCCCCCAATTAGTAACCGGAATGCCACTCCTGATCACTTCAATGGGAATGAAACCTCGAACAGATCCGGTCACATGACAGATATATTCTAAACGACCAGGAGATCCCGCAATGCTGGCAGGCACATTCGCTGAATCCCATCCCGTCAGGAGAATATGACAGTCACGGATTTTATCCGCTATCATTTCTTCCGACAAATCCGCTGCGTTTGTTACGATCTCAAGCTCTCCCAACTGCTGGAGTTCCTTGATAAACGGATCGATAAAGAGATCGGGTCGTAATTTCCTACTCGCTAAATGAAGAAGCTTTTTCGACATTCTTTACCAATTTTCCCTGATAAATGCCAGATCGGCACATGCATTTTCAAATAAGTACTCGGGCACATCATTTTCCGTCCGGGTTCCCTTGGTAAATTCTATCGTGATGGTGCCGTTGAACCCATAGTCCTTCATAATTTGTATCGCGGTTCTAACCTTTTCCGGACGATCTTCTAATCGGCAAAGCATCTCAAAATTTTCGGCACTGCGCATCTGCATGTGCAGATGAGTGATCCGCGAACCCAAAGCTTCAAACCATGCCTTTAAAGAGGCTTCCGTATTATTAAACGGATGCACGATCGCCTCGAAACGAGGATCACTCCATTCTCCAAATGCTTTCGCGGCGCCTTCAGGTGTCTCAACCAATGTATTGGGATGGCATTCACAGAGGACACGAGTCCCCTCAGGAAGTTCAAGCCCCCATTCATTGACTGTTTTCACATAAAGACCCCAATCATCTTCATTGTTACCAATGTTAAATTTCGTACCATTCGTTTGAAGTTTGCGAACAGCCTCCGAAGCCATGTGGCGACTTTCGGCAAATTCATTGGAAAATCCGGTATAATTATTAAAAATCTCGATAAATGATGAAGCGGATTCAAGAGCCTCTCTCTCGGCCTCATCTACCATGTAGTAATGGTTTTCCCATAGTTCAATTCCCTCAAAGCCTGCATCGCGTATACGATCAATCCACTGGCTGACTTGATAAGAAGGTTTTCTTTTCTCGGTCCACCGATTGGGCTCAAGTAAAATGGATCCGAGGTATATGGTTGGGCATTGTTCACTCATTTCCAACTATCATCACAAACCCCTTCTAAGAGGTCACGTAATTTCTGTGTTTGAAGATTAAATTTTAAGAAAAGAAACAGTGTTCACTTCTTCTTTATCTTAATCACGGCAGAAGATAGGTGAGGACCAAGCCCATTGATCATTTTTCTGTCGGACTCTTACATAGTAGTGATCTCCATTCTCTCCAGAAGGATCGGTAAAGTCTATTTGAGTGTTCAATTCATGCGGAAGCGCCGCCTGATTTATGCGCCATCCACTGGATCCCAATCCATCCATTAAATTAGACCGAGCCCCTTCTAAAACATCCTGCAAAGGCCATTCAATTTTCTGACCATTCAAGATAGCATAGACGGAAGCCTCTCTCGGCATTTCGACTTCCAGACACATTCCTTGAGTCGCGCTGGTAAATGTATTCGGATTTCCTTCTGTTTCGGTTACAAACCGAACGGAAGTATCATTTTGTTCTATTACATGAGACGTATGAAAGGTAACTTCACCACCCTTCGCATCTAAAGGAGAAACCACCTGCTTCCCTCGAAACCTCGGTTCAATGTCCCATACGACACCATCTGATATGCCGAATTCTACCTCCCAGTTATAAGTCTCATCCTTAGGGCCCCATCCTAACTCCAGGTATAATTTCGTGCGAATATTCTTCTTTTCAGGCTCCGGCACTAAATCACATTCGGATACTCGATGCAAAAGACGATTGTTTTTGATGATATCGATACAATCAATTGCTCCACCCGCTTGAACCTCGATTCTTATTTCCCGCGGTCCTGCAGAAGGCACAATGGACCCCATCAACTGATCATTCAGTAGAAAGCGAAGTTGAATTTTATCTCCAGTCATCGCCCAAGTTCGACGGCTATAAAGAGCAGACCAGATCGCCTCGCGCGCACAGGACTCAGCCCATAATCCAGTCAATCCATGGCCATAAGAGCCCGGATGAGCGCTATGGTGATCGGTTCCTCCGGTAACGCCAAAAACATTTCCCTTACTAAGACCATAATGTACCGTCCCTTCCCAATCCGAAGGCGCTATATTATGTAAAAAAGGGTGTGTATTATCGCTCTTTTCAGAACATCCGTGCATGGAGAGAAGTTCAACCACCGGGGCAAATTCAGGCTCAAAAGAACTCCAATCAATCCCTCTGGTTCCTTTCTTATAGGCGATATGATGAGGCTGAGCTAACGTATCAATACCACGGTTACGGAGCGACCGAAGTTGATTATTGAGATCGCTCAAATCAGGAGGATAAAGGATCTCTCCTTCCAAATCTTTATACAGAATATTACGATCACCCGTAGCGCAAAAATGAACCTCAAAAGCGGGAAAAATCACAAATTCTCCCTCTTCATTTTTTTCCCTCAACTCATCCATCATAGCTGACCAGCCCTCCTTTAATTTGGCAAACCCCTTAAGATGATAATCGACCATTTGTTTTCGTCTCGGAATCGCTTCTGGCATATCCGGCCAATGGGCATGCCCCGTCACAGAAACAAAATCGAGGCGCTCACGGGCATTGGCTAACGCATCAGCCAACGAACCATGACCATACGATATTCCACAGTGGTTATGGATATCACCATACAGGGGGACAAAATCATAAAGCTTGGGCATATGAAATGATTCTCGGATATCCTTTTGGAAGAAGTCAAACCTCCCGCAATCATCATGCCGTAGCTTAACAAATCAAAGAGAATTCTGGAGTAAACCCAAAGGGGTTGATCCAAAAAAATTATTTTATTACTCTGTCGTCGGCACGACAACAAGCTCTGTTAAACCAATACCCTCCTCACCTTTAGCACCTCCTATCACAGCCGTATAGATCCCCGGATTCAGTTCAATAAAGAGCGCCGCATCTTTGCTGCCTTGAGTGAGTTCAAAGGTGCCGCTGTCTGATATGGCAGCCTTAAGTTCTCTTAAATTACTGGATTCTTCCCAATCATCGTTTCTCGCTAAAATTTCACCACCTTGATACAAGGTAATATTGGGATCTTGAAGATGATTCTTCACACCCTGGGGAGCCAAGCCAGGACCAATTCCCCGAACCAAAAGCTTCAACGGAACATTTCCTTCAATCACAAAACCCACGATAGAAACTTTCTCTCCGCTTCCAATCAAAGACCGACACGACAAGCTTATCATATTATTATCACCAGTAAGCCCTTCGAAGCCTGGAACAGCATAAACCTCAAGTAGACTAACCCCTCCTCCTCCTGTTTCTCTAGGATACGCATGGGTTGTATAGCTGCCCGATCTATTTATCGCATATAATCGTGCGGGGTTTTCAATTGATACCCCTGCATCGATATAATTGGCAGAACCTTGAGGAATATAAGCACCTGTCACTTTTAAAGCATATCCCAAGGATTCAACATATCCGTAATCCCAAAGCTCATCAGACATCGTACTGCCGCTGTAAAAATCCATCTGAGGGTTTTGCAACGGGTTTTCGATCCCAAAATCCCTCATTCCTTCAGCCACAGTTCTAACCAGAACTGGGTATCTCTGCTTTGCCGACAAGACAAAACCGACAATCTGAGTGCCTTCTCCTGAAGATGCCGTTGATCTGGCTGAAATGGCAACAAGCCTTGCCTCGACAGGTTTAACGAAAAGATAGTAAGTCTCACTCACAAATTCATCCTCTTCTAAAGATATACGAACGTCATAAAACCCTGCCTCATCAACCGTAGCTGCCTCAATGGTAAGAGACGAACCCGTAGCACCCACAATCTCTTCCCCATTGAAAAACCATTGATAGGATGCTCCTGACTCTTCATGGGAAAGCGTAAGGGTTACCGTATCTCCGACTTTTATTTCATTAGGGGATACGATTAATGGGACCATAATTTCTTCATTATGAAGCCACCTCGTTATATCTACATCCGAGCTCCAAGCATAGATAGCTCCATCTGGATCTGAAGCCATAAGCAATCCCCATTCCGTAGGTGGCAGATTTCTATCAATTGTCCCATTTTGATTCAGGATCACGTATTTTTGAGTCGAACCATCCGAGAAGGGAAAGTGCCCAGACAGGAGAATCCGCTCATCTGAGAGAGGATGTAAATCGCTTAAAAATGGAAAATCAAAGTCCTCAATCGAATCTCTCGAAACCGGCCCTTTCAAGCCAATAGACTCATCAAGATCTATTTCTTTTGTTATTTCTCCTGAAGCGTTAAACCATTTTATTCCGTACAAACGGTACCGAAGTAAATATTCCGTAATATCAGGAGAATGACGTCCGGGTATACGTTGAGAAGGATACCAACCCCAGGAAACAAAACTCCCATTTTCATAAAAATGTGATTGTGATTCATCAGTACTAAAAACCGACAACTCTCTTTCGGTTTCAAACGGCAATTCCCTTGTGAAGACATTGGGAATCTCACCATCTTCTGGAAAGGATTCATCAATCGTTCCATCAGGATAATAGCGAATGACGATGTCAGGAGGTATCGGGTAAGGGCCGGGGTAATCTACGCCACGATTCAATATGTAGAGAGAATTATCCGTTGTATCCAGTTTTACATCTTCGATAACATGCACGGGCGGAGTACGATAGAAGGTAAAATCTCGATCTAAGTCTCCATCAGAACGCAACTTAACCAAATTAACATGCGAAAAAATCGCATCTAACTCCAAGCTATCCAGGACTTTGAGACTCCTTCCAGTTAGCCCCAAATTATATCCATCCGAAGTTATATAAACATCGCCGAAATCAGAAATTGCATGAACGTAATAAGAACTTTTTGTTTGTAAAAGTGGATCCACTCGAAACCCAACATTGACCTTTCCATCGGCATTCAAATGGGTGATATTTTTCGTCGAATGGCCATCAACTCGATCAAAGACACCATTGATAATCTGCCCCCCATCGGCTAATGGAAAGATCTGTGATATCGTTCCTTTTTCTTCTAAAGCTGGAGACTCAAAGCTAACATCGATTTGCCCATCCAAGTTCAATCGAAGAAATTCTGGCTCATATAAAAGATTCGAATAGGTCGTTACATAAATGTTTCCTGAAGGAGTAAATTGAAAACGACCAATTTTCTTATCAGCTAAAATGGACAGATCAAAGGATTCATCAATCGTACCATCCGGTAATAATCGCATATGAAAAACTTCAGATGAATGATTGAAGCCATAGATTTGTTTTGTACCACGCAAAGTAATTTTTTCATCAGAACCTAAGACAAGATCGTTTAAATAATAAGAACTATTATCGTCATCTACATAATCTAAGGACAACGGCTCTCCGCTTTCCATTGTTCCATCTGGATTGAGCCGAATCAGCCCACGATCAGAATCATGGAATAAAATTCGACCATCGGGATATACAACTATCCTTCTACTATTAATTACCCCATGATACTCCTGAAAAGAATCATCGATTTCTCCGTTTGAATGAAGTCGGATTAAGCGTTTCTTTTTCCAATAAGAATTATACACTAAAAACTTATTGTCAGAAAGAAGCAAAAGAGGATCAGAGGAACCAATATATGGCCCTTCATTCACTACTCCACTCACTATAAAACTATCATCAAGTGATCCATCTGAATTAAGCAGTACATAGGAAAAATACCCATTTCCACTCACATGATAAAAATCGCCTCGAACCAAAATTCGATCATCAGCTAAAAACTGAATAGAATCAATTGATCCTTCATAATCAGGATAAAAATCGCTCAGCTGAACATGGAAAGATCCATCCCTACTGCCATCTTCATTTAAAAGGATGAGATCATTTATTTCTGTTGAAAAATACTCCTCTGCCACAACGACTCGAAGGATGAGAATTTTGCCATCTGATCTTACCTTTGCCATCTTTACGGGAAGACCCGGATCGGGCTGAAAACTGAGATCAAGTTTACCCTCATCATCTAACAAAGCTATTCTCGGACGATCGACTCCATCTGCATACGAAAATTCGCCAACCGCATAAACGCCACCTCCAGTTCTTTCGATAAATTCAATCGCAGTCGTCGGATCCTGCCGAAACTGAGGTGAATGATAAGACAAGTCCTGTTGATACACCTGAGCATAAAATGGAGTTATTCCTATCATCATTATAAAGATGCTTGTGCATATCATCTTCCATTTTCTGAAATACCGAGACATTGAGAACTCTCTCATCATAACTCTCAAATTATACAAAGATAGTCTACAGATCAAGGAAACAGGTTTGCATAATTAGTATCAAAAAGAACTATAATAGGTACGATAAATCTCTTTGATAACTCGGACATCAAGAAAAATGGCTAACAAGGTAAAATACCATAGAACAATAAAAGAGCTTTCCTCTCCCTCTCATTTTCATACGATGATACCGTGAATTTCAGAGAAATGCCTTGCCGTCGTGTTGGAAATTCCGGTCTCTACCTGTCAGAGATCGGACTAGGTCTATGGAAATGGGGAGATCCTTCCTACGATGAGTCACGGGTAGGTGATCATGATGGTTTTCCCATTTTAGACAGAGCTTTGGAACTAGGCGCTTTTCACTGGGACACAGCCTGTTCCTACAACATTGGAGCGGGGAATTCAGAGCGTCTTCTAGGCCGTTATTTTACCTCTCGTCCCAATACCGTTAGAGAACAAGTCATTTTGGCAACTAAGATTCATAACCCGGTTCGGGAAGAACATGTGATGGAAGCCGACTTTACGCCGAACCAGCAAGGAGGTTCTCGTGGTTACATCCAGTATGCTGTTGAAAAATGCCTGCAACGCCTACAAACGGATCATATCGATATCCTCTATCTTCATCGTTGCGTTGTAAATAAAGACGGCAGCTATCGCATACCACTTGATGAAACATGGGGAGCTATGGACGATCTCATCACTCAGGGAAAAGTTCGTTATCTGGGAATCTCCAATCACTCTACCCAACAGATTAAAGATGCCACTGAAATGATGAAACAGGTGGGCAAAGATATTTCCCGTCGAATTGTCGTCGTACAAAATCGCTACAATCTATTAGAACGCGAAGAAGTCGCCTGCGAAGAAGGTATCGGTGACACTGATTTTCTTCGAAATACGGCAATTCAGGGTGTCGGGATGGTTCCTTTTTACCCACTGGCCAGTGGCTTATTAACGGGTCGCTATCGAAAGGGTCACCTCGACTCTGCTTCCGGTAGAATCATCGATGATAATCTTCAAAACCAATTTCTCACGGAATCAAATCTCAATAAAGTAGAAGCCCTCGTAAAATATGCAGAAGGCAAAGGGATTAGCGTTCCTCAATTCGCCCTCGCCTGGCTCTTGGCTCACGACGAAATTCCCTCTGTCATCGCCGGTGTCAGTACCATGGCACAGCTAGAAGATAACGTGAAAGCCGTTCAGACACGACTCACAGCATCAGACCTCAAAGAGATAGACAGTTTGCTTGCCTCCTCTTAAAAAGAAGCTGTCTGATTGTGCTCTATCAAATCTTTCATAAGAGTCTTTTCTTTCCAATCATTGGTTGTCTCAGCCTCTGGTTTATCTCCCATTTAAGCGCTCAAAACTCCACAGCCGTGACAGCAAACCCCACAGACCAACTCGTTATCATCGGGACCTATACCGATAAAGGTAACAGTGAAGGAATTTATTTATTTCGCTTCCAGACTAAAACAGAAACCCTGGACCCGATAGGAATTATTGGAGAGATCGACAATCCTTCCTTCATCGCTGTTCACCCAGGCAAACACACCCTATATGCTGTCAGTGAAGTGCGCGGATCGATCCATAATGAAGGAGGTTCTGTCAGCGCCTACAAAGTCCATTTCGATTCTCTGCAGGCAACCCTTCTCAATAAAGTGTCTACTGGATGTGCCGGCCCCTGTCATCTAACAGTCGATAAAGAGGGTCAAAATGTTTTTGTCGCTCATTACACCGGAGGCGCTGTTTCATCCCTAATGCTAAGCGAAGAGGGACGACTCGAAGCATCAAAAGAAGTTATCCACCACGAAGGTTCAGGCCCTCATCCACGACAAAAGGAACCCCATGCTCACTCCGTGAATATGGATCCTTCCAATCGATTTGCCCTGGTGGCCGATTTAGGAATGGATCGAGTTATCGTTTATGCTCGTGATTCCAAAACGGGGCATCTCGAAACAACCGAGAACATGTCTGACGCGATTCTTCATCCCGGGGCCGGACCACGACATCTTGCACTTCACCCGACCAAACCATTTGTTTACGTTATTAACGAACTCGATTCGACTATATCCCTCTTTTCCTTTGCTGAAGCTTCTGGTTTTTCAGCAGAAAAACAAATTATCTCAACGTTGCCTGCTAACTTCAAAGGAAAAAATGCTACGGCAGAGATCAAGATATCTCCAACAGGGAAGTTTTTGTATGGATCCAATCGAGGTCATGACAGCCTGGCAATCTACGCAATAGATAATGAAACCGGTATTCTGAAACTGAACAAACACCAATCAACTCTCGGAAAGAATCCTCGCAATTTCGAAATCGATCCAACTGGCAACTATTTATTCGCTGCCAATCAGGATAGCAACGATGTATCCCTTTTTCGGATTGATCCACAGACAGGCGATCTTACTCCCTTAAAAACAAAGTTGAATATTCCACGCCCCGTCTGTGTTAAAATGATTCCGATACCAGCCAAAGAAGGCTCTTAAAAATCGAGATTATTCCACTGCTCAAAATGAACCTTCAATTGAACCAATATCGCTTTACTCTTAAAGCGCCTATCGTCATGGGTATCCTCAATCTGACACCGGATTCCTTTAGTGATGGTGGTCAGTATGCGAGAACAGACAAAGCCATCCAACGAGTTGAAGAAATGATTTCTCAAGGGGCTCAGATCATCGATATCGGAGGTGAGAGTACCCGTCCCGGCAGTTCCTTTATCAGTGCTGATGAAGAGCTAAATCGGATCATGCCGATCATAGAGGCTCTTCCTAAAGACTCCTATCCTATCTCAGTGGATACAAATAAACCCGCAGTGCAAACGGCCGTTCTCGAAGCCGGCGCTCACATTATCAACGATATTATGGGAGGAACCCCCGCGCTTTACCAAACAGCCCAACAGTATCAGGCAGGGCTTGTTCTCATGCATACCTCATCCACTCCCATTGATATGCAACAGAAAACTGACTACCAGGATATCATTACAGAAATCCAAAATTATTTTCATCAAAAATTACAAGAGCTTCAAAAGTTTAATATCCCAAAATTATGGATTGATCCCGGTATCGGTTTTGGAAAAACCCTGCAGCAGAACCTTACCATTATGCGCCAAATCAATAGTTTTGCGTTAGAGAGTTGCGGGTTACTTCTTGGGTCTTCTCGAAAATCCTGGATCGATAAACTTTACTCGGTTGATACAGAGCATCGGCTGGGAGCCTCATTGGCTTCGATCATCATGGGCTATCTAAAAGGTGTTGAAATTTTTCGTGTCCATGATGTTCAAGAGTCTGTACAAGCGCTTGACGTCGCTAAACACCTCAGAGATAGCTCATAGATTTCTCCGCATGGATAAGCTTATTTTAGATGAAATCGAAGTAGATGCTCGCATTGGGTTTCTACCAGAAGAAAAAGGCATTAAACAAAAACTGCTTATCTCGCTGGTCCTCTGGTGCGACTTCTCCAAAATCGAAAAAACCGATGCACAGGAAGATTGTGTTGATTACTTTGATGTCATCGAATCATCCCGCGCTTTCTCCCATGAATTCGATAGTGATTCTCTTGAGTACTATGCCAATGCACTGGCTCAATTCATTCGGGATAAATTTGCTGTGAACAAAGTTGCCCTCACTGTCAGTAAACCACGCTATGCCAACCGGCTCGGATTGAAAGAAATCAAAATCTATGTCGAACGATAGATCAGCTGGTGATTCTGTCTTTCTCGCATTTGGCTCAAACATTGGCGATGCCAAAACTATCTTTAATCAGGCATATTCTCTTCTCGAAAAGCACTGCCAGCATATAGTCCGCTCCTCCCTTTATCTAACCACTCCTTATGGGTACCCAAATCAGGATGACTTTACCAATGCTGCCCTTGAAGTCCGCACCTCTCTCTCTCCTTCAGACCTTCTCTCCTTCACACAGCAAGTAGAGCTACAATGTGGTAAAAAGACTCCCTTCAAAAACGGCCCCCGATCTCTTGATATTGATATCCTTTTCTATGGCTCCCGTGTCATCTCGGACAAACACCTAAAAATTCCTCACCCTCATTTGCCTGAGCGTGATTTTGTTCTTTTGCCCATGGCAGAAATAGCGCCAACCCTTCGGCATCCTCAAACAAACCTCACCATACAGGAACATCTAGAAAATCTCACCATTCATTATCATACCGGTAAAAAAACAGCCTGGTGTTAAAAAGCTGCCAAAAGCAATAGATACTTTTTAGGAAATGACTGCTCATAAAATAATACAATGCCCTGATGAAAACACATAAAACACTTTTGCGATTTCCTTACGGTCTATTCATCACACTTAGCGGTCTCTTGATCACCTTCAGTTCAGTCCAATCAGCTTCACTTTCAAATATCGATCCATTGGAACTCGAAAGTCGTGAGTCTATCGATATCGCGAAGCAAACGGTAAATCAAAAAAGAGCAAGGAGCGGACAAGTAACAAAAAATATAGCTTATCTTCTCATAGTTTCTGACCATAATAGTCAGGCCACTCCTAGGGTTACTTTTTGTAAGGAATTTTCCCTCCCAAGTCTCGATTCAACCGGAAAATCTGAAGTTGGCTTTCAAGATGAAGAAGCGAAAGCCACACTCAAGGGAACTTCTGAAAACAAAGATGAGGGCCGTTTTATCCGTTTTGAATTTTCAATCAAGATTCCCTCCGAAAGCCTACCTGCTGGAGCACCAGAAATGCTAAGTGAACGACATACCAATACGTCTATTCAAATAGCTCCAGGTGAAATAATCTCTTTCGGAAGCATGTCCAGTTCTTCAACAGATAGGGATACAGGTGAAACAACAACCGGAACCTCCCATTTTATTCTCTATTGTCCATAAACAAAGGGGAAACCGAAGTGGATCATCGACTACACTTAATCTCTCCCACTTGTAATAGAGAAAATACCCCCTGACCTTTCCAAATAACTTTCAGATCCATTTTAAAAATACTTAAAATAATACTTGATCGATCGACCAAAAAAGGTATGGTTCGCTTCAAAATCAATGCCCAGACATAGAGAATTCGATATTGACGAGGTAACTCATAAAGCTCTGAAAGTTTTTTCAGAGCGTGGGTATTCTCATACATCGATGAGTGATCTGGTAGAAGCCACCGGAGTAAAAGCCGGAAGTCTTCATGTCGCCTATGGAAACAAGGAAGACCTGTTTATTGAGTGTCTCAAAAAATACGAACACCAAATGCAAAGCCTTATCCCTCTCGACAAAAAGGGACTGCCAGCCATCGAAGAAGTTCTAGAAAATATTCTCCGCATTTCCCTCCCCGGTCCGAATTTCATGAGTTGCCCCGGCATGCATTCAAGCAATGCGTTTTCGGAAATGTCAGATTTTCCTGAAAAAATGTTTCAACAGATGCTGGAAAATTTTCATAATTTCCTGACTGAAAAATTCGAGGAAGCTCAAGAAGAGAACGAAGTCCGAAGAGATCTAAGGCCCAGAGATCTGGCTCACCTAATAATGGCAACAGTGTACGGTGTGCGCATGATGGGCTATGAAGAGGCTCCCCCGGAAACCCTAAGAGCAATTGTAAAGGCAACTATCGTAGTGTTGAAAAAATAGATTTTATTTGACCCATTTTTGGACATTTGTCCAAAAACAAACTCTAACCAAACGACCCAAACCCCAATGCCCACGACAAAACATAACTCCAAAACTGATCGACTGGCGATCAGTCTAACCCACTGGGTTTTAAAACACCCGTGGTTTACCATTCTAGGGACAATCCTCCTTGTTTTAGCCACGACCACCGGAGCCCGCTACCTCGGTTTCTCCACAAACTATCGCGACTTTTTTTCGGATTCTAATCCCGAACTTCTGGCCTTTGAGGATTTTCAAAATACCTATACCAAAAACGATAATTTTCTCTTCGTCCTACAACCCGCTGATGGCACTGTCTTTTCTCCCAGGACTCTGGGCTCCGTGGAACGGGTAACGAAAGAAGCATGGTCTATTCCTTTTACCATACGAGTCGATTCAATCAGTAATTTTCAACACACTTGGGCTGACCAAGATGATCTGACTGTCGAAGATCTCATTAGTAACAGCGCAGATCTAAGCAACGAGAGTTTGCTGAAGAAACGTTCGATTGCTCTGGCAGAACCCCTTTTACGCAACAATCTCATCGCAAGTAATACGCAAACCACGGGGATAAACGTCACCCTGCAATATCCAGGCGAATCCCTGACAGAAGTTCCCATCGCAGCCGCCAGAGCTCGCGAAATCGCCAATGGTATCCGAGAAAGTTATCCCGATCTGAAAGTGGCGATTACCGGTATGTCGATGATGAATAACACCTTTGCCGAATCAGGTCAGCGTGATATGATGACTCTTATTCCCCTGATGTATGGGATTCTCATCCTCATGATGGTTTTGACTCTGAGAACTATCAGCGGAACAGCGATTACCTTGTTCGTCATCGGTCTCTCAACTCTTGCGGCAATGGGTATCGCGGGATTCATGGGCGTGAAGCTTACACCCATATCGATGACCGCCCCTACCATTATCCTTACTCTGGCCATTGCCGACAGCGTTCATATCATCCTCTCTATCCGCCATGCTATGCGGGATGGTCTTTCGAAACTCGATGCCATCATTGAAGGTATGCGAATTAATTTTCTTCCCGTAAGTATTACCAGTCTGACCACTCTTGTTGGATTTCTCACTCTGAACTTTTCAGATTCACCTCCCTTTAATCATTTGGGAAACATAACCGCCGTCGGTATCGCAGCGGCCTGGCTCATTTCCATTACCTTCCTCCCGGCCAGTGTTAAACTTCTTCCCTTCAAGGTTAAGAGTGTAGCCATTCAAGATAGAAATAAAAGTTCACTGATCGATCGACTTACGACTTTTGTTATTGGTGGTTATCGTCAGATTCTCATCACCCTGGGAATTGTGGTGCTTATTCTCACTGCTTTTGTTCCAACCATCGATCTAAACGACGAGTGGACAAAATACTTCTCAAAAAAAATCACCTTTCGACAGGATACAGACTTCACTCTGGATAATCTCGGCGGGCTTTACCCTATGGAATTTTCCATCAAAGGAAAAGAACCAGGTGGTGTCAGCGATCCGGCCTTTCTCAATAAAATAGATGAATTCACAACATGGCTGCATGAACAACCAGAAGTCACTCATGTTTTCAGCCTGAGTGATATCATGAAACGGCTAAACAAAAACATGCACGGTGACAATGAGTCGTATTATCGAATTCCTGATGACCGTGATCTCGCCGCTCAGTACCTCTTACTCTACGAACTCTCTCTGCCCTATGGTCTCGATCTGAATGACAGAATCAATATCGATAAATCAGCCACCCGTGTGACAGCTACCTTAGGAGACGTCTCCACTGTGCAAACCCGAGCTTTCATTGATCGATCAGCGAAGTGGCTTCAAGATAATGCGCCCGAGCATATGTGGACCTCTGCCACTGGAGCCACCGTTATGTTTTCCTACATTGCTGAACGCAATATTAAAAGTATGATAAAAGGCAATACGCTCGCCATCATAATCATCTCCATTATTATGATGCTGGCCCTGCGAAATTTCCGTCTCGGGCTGATGAGTCTCATTCCGAATGCCTTACCCATTCTCATGACCTATGGGCTCTGGGCGATCTTGGTCGGAGTTGTCGGAATGGCTGCAGCGACAGTTTCAGCCACCTCCATTGGAATTATCGTCGATGACACCGTTCATTTCCTGACTAAATATCTCCGTGGCAGACGGGAAAAAGGAATG
>JANQKU010000181.1 GCA_028280955.1 Opitutaceae bacterium | reverse complement strand
AATGAGATAGAGCAAAGACTTGTTGATATCTGGCAGGATGTGCTGGGAGTGGAAAAAGTAGGCATCTATGACAATTTCTTTGATTTAGGCGGTCATTCGATCCATCTTATTCGTGTTCATTCCAAAATAAAGAAAGCTCTAAATCGTGAAATTGCCGTGATGGATTTATTTCGACACTCTACCATTCGTTCACTTATAGATAGGATGGATAGTTTTGAGGATCCGTTGCAAGACCGATTGTTGAATTCCTCAATTCAACGTCGAACTCAGAAGAGTCGAAGCATAAATAACGAAATGCGTCTAAAGCGTCGGAAACATAGAGCTTAGGCTGCCTGAATATTGAGAGTTGTGGATGATGACACAATATGCGCATCGAACGAATCTATATTAAATCGCAATAAGGTTCATTTCCCGAAGTTTGTGTCTTGGGTAAATTGATCAGAAAAGTTCTGAAACGAACTTGTTAAACAATTTTTAAGTTAATTGTAGGAAATTAGAAATGCTTGGAAATATCTCGGATAAAGATATTGCTGTCATCGGAATGTCGGGGCGTTTTCCTAAATCGCCAAATCTCGAGACGTTTTGGGAGAATTTGAAATTGGGGCGAGAATGCGTTTCCTTTTTTAGCGATGAAGATCTTATAGAAGAAGATACGGATATTGATCAACTTGGGAATCCCGATTATGTAAAAGCTTGCGGTTATTTGGAAAATACGGACTTATTCGATGCCGGATTTTTTAAATACAGTCCGCTAGAAGCGGAAATAATAGATCCTCAGCAGCGAATCTTTCTAGAATGTGCATGGGAAGCACTCGAAGCGGCTGGATGCGACCCAAAGCGATTTAGAGAGCAAATTGGTGTATTTGCTGGATCGGGGATTAATCGATATGGTTACTACATTGCAGAAAAAGCTCAGCATTTATTGACTACGGCAGGAAAATATCAGCTCACGCTGAGCAACGAAAAGGATTATTTGGCGACGAGGACATCTTATAAATTGGATTTGAAAGGGCCATCTATTACTCTCCAAACAGCCTGTTCGACGTCACTTGTAGCTATACATGTTGCATGTCAGAATCTATTGAGTGGTGAGTGCGATATAGCTTTGGCTGGTGGAGTTTCGATTCGAGATTTCAAGAAAGGTGGCTATCTTTACCAAGAAGGTGGTATCTTATCTCCCGATGGGCATTGCCGTGCCTTTGATGGGAATGCTCAGGGTATGGTGCGCGGTAACGGTGCAGGTGTGGTCGTGCTCCAGCGTCTCGAAGATGCGATCGAGAGTGCCTATCCCATACTCGCTGTTGTGAAAGGTACGGCTATCAACAATGATGGGGCCGAAAAAATTGGATTTACTGCTCCAAGCATTGAGGGTCAATTTCGAGTGATCAGGGAAGCGATGGCTTTGGGAGAGGTTGATCCAGAATCGATAGATTATGTCGAAGCTCATGGTACAGGTACTGAGTTGGGAGATCCAATCGAAATTGCTGCGTTAACTGAAGCATACCGTATGGGAACGACCAAGAAACGATACTGTGCGATTGGTACTGTGAAAAGTAATATCGGTCATTTGGATGCGGCGGCGGGAGTAGCGGGATTTATTAAGGCAATTCTAGCATTACGTAATAAGCAGATTCCCGCTAGTTTGCATTATGAAAAACCAAATCCGAAAATCAATTTCGATGAAAGCCCCTTTTATGTGAATACCAAGCTTCGCGATTGGAAGGCGAATGGAACACCACGTAGAGCAGGTGTAAGTTCCTTTGGTATTGGAGGAACCAATGCTCATGTTGTTTTACAGGAGGCGCCAAGATTTGAGATAGAGAGGGATGAAGCGGCGGGACCTGCCCTTATTCCGTTCTCGGCAAAGACAGATACCGCTCTGGAAGCGTTAACCAAAAATCTGTCGGCTCATTTGGAATCGAACCGTTGTGAATTTTTACATGATGTTGCGTATACATTACAAGTTGGGCGGCAGGTTTTCCCTTATCGACGTATCGCTGTTGCAAGGACAAACAGCGAAGCGGTTTCAATCTTGAAAACTCTGTTTCATGGAAACGTATATACGGGAATTGAAGAACGTAACGAAATTGAACGACCAGTAGCGTTTCTATTTAGTGGTCAAGGATCGCAGCATATGCAGATGGGGTGCTCATTGTACGAATGTGAGCATGTATACAAAGGAATTGTCGATTTCTGTTCAGAGAAGCTCGAACCTTATTTGGAATTGGATCTTCGACGCTTACTTCGTAATGAATTGGACGCTGGTGATCTAGATCGATTCGGTTGCAAATCTTGCGATGAACTTTTGTGTCAAACGCGATTTGCTCAGCCGGCCCTGTTTGTAGTGGAGTATGCTTTGTCCAAGCTTTGGGCGAGCTGGGGCATCAAGCCAAAGTGGATGTTGGGACACAGTATTGGTGAGTATGTCGCGGCTTGTCTTGCTGGGGTCTTTTCCTTGGATGATGCTCTGCATATAGTGGCTTTACGTGGGCATCTGATGCATGAAATGCCACCAGGGGGGATGTTAGCCGTTCCTCTTTCGGAAGATGATGTGTTAGGCATGTTGAAAAAAGATCTCAGTCTTGCCGTTGTGAACGGTCCATGCTCCTGTGTTATTTCTGGAGATGAAAAGGCGTTGGAGCTCTTTGAGACGGCATTGTTAGACAAAGGACTAGAAGGACGACGCTTGTATGTTTCCCGCGCATTCCACTCCAAGATGATGATTTCCGCTGCCGAAGCATTGGTGATGGAGTTCGAGAAAATTTGTTTATCGGCTCCTCAAATCCGTTTCATTTCTAATATAAGTGGAAAATGGATACTAGACGAAGAAGCAACAAATCCCAAATACTGGGGTCGACATCTTCTTGAGACAGTTCGTTTTGCGGAGGGTCTTTCTGTTATAAAAAGTGAAGGCTGTAGGGTGTTTTTGGAGGTTGGTCCGAGTCAAGTCTTACGTTCCCTGTCTCTGCAAAATTTCGGTAGAGAGAAAGAGATATCATGTTTTGCTTCGCTTCCTGAGGCGAAGGATATTTTAACGAAAGATATAGATTCGGATGACTACTGCCATTTATTGGTTTCTCTAGGTCGTTTGTGGATATCTGGTATTTCAGTAGATTGGAATGGATTACAGAAAGGGGATCGGCGGAGACGGGTGCCTTTGCCTAGTTATCCGTTTGAACGACAATGCTACTGGGTGGATGCGTATGACGGTAAGGATGAAGAAAGTGCCTTTTCTGATGAAAGCACGAGGAAGCACAAGAGTGTTGCGGACTGGTTTTATACTCCAAGTTGGAAGAGAATGGATTTGGCGGTAGAAAGTCATGGCGACACAGAGGAGAGTTATGGATGGCTTGTTTTTTCTGATGATGGAGCGATGGTCTCTGAATTGTCAGATAGACTATTGGAGATGGGGCATGCTGTCAGAATCGTGAGAAAAGGAAGCTCTTTCCTGGAGGGTAATGATGGAGTTTTTGAAATCGATCCCGGATCGGAAGCAGACTATAGACTATTATTCGAGACGCTTGAAAAAGAAGACTTCAAGGCCAATCGGATTTTGCACCTATGGACTCTGATGGATCGTTTTGATGGGGAGAGGCAACTTCAAAGTAACTCTTGGATCGATAAAATGCTAGAATTGGGGTTTTATAGTCTAATGAACCTGGCCAAAGCTATAGGAGTAAGTGATCACAGCCATGCGATTCATCTTGGTTTCGTTACAAACCAGTTATACGAGATTGTTGGCTATGAGGAGATTATAGCTGAAAAAGCGTTGTCTCTTGGCCCTGTCCGTGTCATTCCTGTAGAATATCATAATATATCGACTATATGTATCGATATTTTGAATTCAGATATAAGAAATCCTCATCAGGATTCACTAATAGATCGTTTGATTAAAGAAGTATCAGCAAAAAACATAAGCGGTGTCGTTGCTTTTAGAGGGAAACATCGCTGGATTGAATCTTTTGAGCCAATCCAAGTAGATTTGTGCCGGGAGGAGCCTGCATTGCTCCGGCAACGAGGGGTTTACCTGATAACTGGTGGTTTTGGCGGAGTAGGCTTCACTTTAGCTCGATTTCTGGCTGAATCTTTTCAGGCGAGGCTTGTGATTGTAGGCCGATCTGCTTTGCCGGAGAAAAAGGAATGGGACTCTTGGCTTACTGAACACCTAGATTCTCATCCTGTAAGTGAAAGGATTAGGCAGGCACGAGCCTTGGAGGATCTAGGCGGAGAAGTAATCAGCATCGAAGCGGATGTTGCGGATATTGAAGCAATGAGAGAGGGAATCTCATATGCAAAAAAATACTTTGGAAAGATTGATGGAGTGATTCATGCAGCGGGTGTTGCGGGAGGAGGCGTTATTCAGCTTAAGACTAGAGATGCCGCCAATCGCGTATTAGCCCCTAAGGTTCAAGGCACTCAAGTGATTAATTCGATTTTTGAGAATTTTCCTTTAGATTTCATTTTCCTTTGCTCTTCTTCCACTGCATATACACATAACTTTGGACAAGTGGACTATTGTAGTGCTAATGCTTATCTCGACGCTTACGCTAATCAGCTTTGTAGTTGTGAGGGTGTTCGCGTGATATCGATCAATTGGGGTGCTTGGAAAGAAGTTGGGATGGCGGTAGACGTTGAATTGCCTGAAAATCTGAAGAAGGTAGCTCTAGAGCGATTAGAACGATATGGAATAACTTCGAATGAAGGTGTTGAAATTTTCAAACGAATTCTGAATTCAGATCTCGATAGAGTCCTTATATCAACTCAAACGTTTACTACTAAAAGAGTGATTGCGAAGCAGAGTGTCGAGGATTTCGCTCTTGCGGTTTCATCTCCGAAAGAGAAGCACGAGAGACCCGAGCTATTATCTGCGTTCGTTGAACCAGTTGGGTCTGTTGAGAAAGCGATCGCTGAGATTTGGCAAGTACATCTTGGAATAGATAAGATAGGAAGAGACGATAATTTTATTGAACTGGGCGGGCATTCCTTAATGGCGGTAAGTTTGGTTTCCAAGATTAATAAAAATCTAGAAGTAGATTTACCGCTGAAGGAATTTTTCGAGTATCCAACTATTCAAGAGTTTGCTAGCCGTGTCGTGAAGGCCTCGAAATCTTCCTATGTAAAGATTGAGGCAGTCGCGAAAGGTGATAGCTATCCAGCGTCTTCGCAGCAAAGTCGATTGTATTTTATGAATCGCATGTCGCCTAAAGGTCTTGAGTTTCACTTGAAGTATAGGATTTGCATTCGAGGTGATCTGGATGTCAGGGATCTTCAATCAGCATTTCAATCTGTCATAGAAAGACATGAAGCTTTAAGGACGAATTTTGATGTATTGGATGGTAAGGTAATTCAAATAATACGTGAATGCGTGGAGTTTTCAATTGAGTACGAAGATGATTCGAAATCGACCTTAGCGGATCTCAATGTGTCGTTTGGAAAGCCATTCGACTTAGGTAAAGATTTGTTAATGCGTGTAAAACTGGTGAAACGCCAAGCCAAAGAGCATTGGCTCTTGGTTGATTATCATCATATTATTTCAGATGGTATTTCTTGTAATATTCTGGAAAAGGATTTACTCAATGCTCTCAATGGGGCTTCATTAGAATCACTTGAACTGCAGTATAAGGATTATGCAGCTTGGGAATGGCAGATGTTGAACTCTGGGGGTTATGATCGTGAATTGTCATTCTGGCGAGATCGTTTGGCCGGAGCTTCGCCAGATGTTGAGTTGCCATTGGATCATCCTCGAGTAGCAAATCGATCTTTGAGAGGAAAGAGGTATACGCAGAAGCTATCGGGTTCGTTGTCTGCACTGATTCATAAGATGAGCCGTGACGAAAATTGCACGATCTTTATGGTTTTGATATCCGCTTTCAATGTTCTGCTCTACCGGAAGACTGGTCAGGAAGATATTAGTTTATGTACCGATAGCGCAGGTCGGTTTCGTCCTGAGCTAGAAGGTATCGTTGGCCTTTTTGTTAACCAACTGATTATACGAACGAATTTGGCAGAGAATCCAAGGTTTTTAGAATTACTCGCTCAAACTAGAAATGAAGTTATAGATGCGAACTCGAATCAGATGATCCCATTTGATTCTATTGTTGACATGCTGCGTCCTGCCCGAGAAACGGGATATATTCCTTTTGGCGAAGTGATGTTCTCCTACCAGGACATATCCCATAGCATAAATATGGAATCGGTTGTAACGTTTGAGCCTCTTGACGATGGAGTGGATGTAAGTAAGCGAATTTTAACGGTTATCTTTCGAGAAGAAGGCATGCAGATGATAGGAACCTGGACCTTTGCTAGTGAACTTTTCGATGCCGAAACTGTAAAGGAGCTAGCTCAATCTTTTGAGGCACTATTACAAGCTATCATGGATAATAGAATGGCACGGATAGATGATTTTTCGATTAATAATAACCAGAGTGAGGTAGAATTAGATATGAGAGGAAAAACAGAAAAATTACTCGATATCAATCAACTCAAAAAGGCCCGTCGAAAAAAAAATAGTTCTGTGTAAATTTAATTTTTTTACATCCTATTTGGGGCTTTAGATAGTTTTTCCACTTGTGGTTACGCAAGTGATTGATGATGATAGTGCTAAAATAGAAGACTCTGTTATTAAAGATATCACAGGCATATATTTAAATCTGTCCATAGATGTATATTGGCAGAAAGGTGATATGGTCGTTTAAGATAATATGTTTGCCGCTCATGGCTGCAATCCGTTCTCAGGAGAACGAAAAGTAGTTGCTATGTTACTCTTGGTGAAATGCTGAGCTATTAGATATGGTAAGTGGCTGACGCAATTAATATTGTCGTGGAATGGTGAGGATTATCTTTCTCAAAGGTCGTTGGTGTTACTAGAAATAATATAGTGTGAAGAGTGTTTCGTCCTCCTCGCTGGGCTCAGCTTCGTTCTCTTCTCATGATTTACTACGAAGATAACTTCAATCGATCACCTGAATTAGCATTTTATTGCAATGCCTTTAGAAAATAAATAATGAAAGAAATAGAACAGTATCAGGACAAAATTTTAAAATTCACTGAAAAGCTCTTTTCCGAAAGATCGGTTTCATTGACTGCGCGAACTGCATTTCTGAGAGTTCCTCGTCATCAGTTTGTTAAAAAATATATTCGCGACGGCGAGAAGATTGAGATTACTTCTGAAAACCTCGAGGAAAATTTAGCTACCATATATCATAATGATACTATTGAGTTGTACTCTGACGAAGAAAATGGTACTTATTCTACGATGTCGAAACCTACTTTTGTGCTTCGAATGTTGGACTTATTGGATCTCAAGCCAGGGCACAAGGTGCTGGAACTCGGTGCAGGAAGCGGGTGGAACGCTGCTCTAATGGGAGACATTGTCGGAGGTGATGGGAAAGGTTTATAGTTTTGAAATAATCCCGGAAATAGCCCAAATGGCTCAATCATCAATTGCTGAATCTAAAGTAGAAAACGTTGAGATTATTGAAGGGGATTTAAATGAGGGGTATCCAGAAAAAAGCCCCTTTGATCGTGTGATTTTTACGGCGAGTGTCTATGATATTCCCTCTGTATTTCACGGACAAGTGAAGATAGGTGGCTATCTCCTCACTGTAATCAAAGTTGAAGTTGGAACTGACCAGATGGTTCTTCTCGAGAAAAAGAAAGATTATTTTGAATCAACTTTTTCAAAGCTTTGTGCTTTTGTGTCTGTGACAGGAAAGAATGTATTTTATTCTGACAATCCCACAACGCTTTTTTCGCATCCATTGTGGGATGAGTTTAAAGACAATGAGGTAGATCGAAGTAATTTTTGGTGGGGAGATGATCGTCATATTTTTCACATGAGAAGTTTTGCTTTTAGATCATTTCTGAGAATTGTAGAACCAAGTTTTCATCTGTTTAGGTATCAAGATGATGACATAGACCCCACTAATTGGTTCTTTGGATTGTTAGATGATGATTTGAAGTCGCTTGTTCTAGCTCAAAAGAATCATCTGGTTTCTTATGGCAATTTAAAGG